>CANQOV010000030.1 GCA_947625575.1 uncultured Bacilli bacterium
GAGTAACAATATTATACTAGTAAATAAATAATTTGCAACTTTATCCATTTACTAATCAGTATTATACGTGATAAAATTTTATAAGGGAGACTATTATGAAAAAAAATATTGTAATTATTAATGGCACTGGTGGAAGTGGAAAAGATACATTTGTACAAATGGTTTCAAAATATGCAGATGTTTATAATTTTTCATCTATTGATAAAGTAAAAGAAATAGCACGTCAAATTGGTTGGACTGGTGGAAAAGATGAGAAAGATCGAAAGTTTTTAAGTGATTTAAAAAAGTTAACTACAGAATATAATGATATGTCTTTTAATAGTATTAAAGTAGCAGTAGCTTCTTTTTTAGAATCTTCTTTGCAAATAATGTTTATTCATATAAGGGAGCCTGAAGAAATAGAAAGAGCAGTTTTAAGTTTTAATGCTAAAACATTATTGATTAAAAGAGTTGGTCTTAAAAATATACAATCAAATTATTCGGATGCTAATGTTGAAAATTATGATTATGATTTTGTGATAACTAATGATACTTTGGAAGGCTTAGAAATGAGTGCTAAAAAGTTTGTTGAACAATTGTGTAAAGAATAAAAATTGTGGTATAATTTAATTGTTGTGTGGTGATTAGAGTATGTTTGGAAAGATAAGAAAATATTATAAACAATCTGATAAAGAGACATTTTTTATTTATGTTATATTGAGATTGGCAATTGTGATAAGTGCTATTTTGCAGTTGATGTATAAAAATTATGCTAATTTTTTTCTTTGTTTAATAACACTTATTTTGTTTGCATTACCTTATTTTGTGTCGAAAAAATTTAAAATAGAATTACCTAGCGGTTTGGAAATAATAATATTTATATTTATTTTTTGTGGAATAATACTTGGGGAGATACAAAACTTTTTCAGTTTATTTAAAAATTGGGATACACTTTTACATGGTACAACGGGTTTTGTGAGTGCTGCGATTGGTTTTTCTTTGGTAGATATACTTAATAAGACAGATAAATTTTATATAAATATGAATTCTTTTTTTGTAGTGTTAGTTGCTGTTACTTTTTCTATGACAGTTGGTGTTGTTTGGGAATTTTTTGAATATGGTGCAGATCAAATTTTAAGTGTTGATATGCAAAAAGATATTTTAGTGGATCATTTTTCTTCTACTTATTTTGATAAAACGTTAAGTAATCAGTCTATTTTGGTAAAAAATATAGAAAAGACTATAATAATTAGTAAAGATGGCGATAGAGAAGTGGAAACTGTTATAGATGACGGATATTTAGATGTAGGACTTCATGATACTATGGGGGATATGTTTGTTAATTTTGTTGGTTGTATGCTATTTACAGTTATTTGTACTCTTTATATGGGAGGTAAAGATAAGTATAAATTAGCAGAAAAATTTATACCTAGGGTAAAGACAAATTAGATATTGTTTTTATCTTAATGCCGAATTAGTTTAGTGGTAAAACAAGTCACTCGTAATGATTAGTGGTAAGTTCGATTCTTATATTCGGCACCAATATGATAGGAAACTCGGAAAGTTCTTCGAGTTTTAACATACATTAAATCGAAGTACATTCTAGTTTTAAATTAATTGATATAATCATTTAAATTTTTATCTTGAAAGATATTTTTAGAGAAAATTTACTAAAGTGAATTGATATTTCTCTTTATTTTTGATATATTGTGTTTAGCAAATAATAAATTTTAAATCGAGGTAATATGGAAAAAGAAGAAATATTTTTAAGTTTTAGGCCAGAATTTTTTAGACCAATATTATATAATATCAAAATGTATGAATATAGAAAAAAATTTTGCGATAAACCAACAAAAGCATATCTATACTTAAGTTATCCTGTACAAGAAGTCGTTGGGATTATGGAATTAGGGAAACCATTATATACTGACGATGAAATTAACAATTATGATAAAAATTCCGTTATATATAATAGGATCAAAAACTGTATTGATAACGGCGAAAAATTTGCTATACCTATAGAATCTTTACAATTATTTAAACATCCTGTAAGTATCACTAAATTAAAAGAAATTGATCCAAAATTTTCAGTTCCGCACTGCTATTTAAATATTAAAAATTATTCTAATATATATTCATTTTTGGAAAGCCAAGAATTATATGAAAAAGAGTATGAAAATTCACATGTACAAGTATATGAAAATAATTTTTGTATGACTTGTAAAGAAATGGAAGCTACTGACGAATTTAAACAAAGAGATATTGAATATTTAAAAGAAAGAAAATACAATATTATAAAAGCGGGATATTTAACAAGGAGGTAAATTATGAAAAATGTATATTATCCATTGGCAGGAATGAATTATATAATAGACGATTTGGCAGAAATTATAAAAAATAAAATGTATGGCAAAAAAGAAATAGTTTAATGGCTATCAGCACAAGTTAATTGCTATCCCCATGTTGGGACTTTGACAAATTTTATATCGGCTTTTGCTCTTGCTAAACATTTTCAAAAATATTATAATGTTCCCGTAAAAATAAAAGTTGAACTTTTAGAAAGTGTAACAGGGGAAGAATATGTAATTGATGGTATCAAATACTATAAAAATTTGAATACAATAAAAGATGAAAATGGCTTGACTATTAAAGATAAATTCTTTCCATATTTTAAAGATTTATTAGATAAGTTGAGCAAAAAAGATGAAATAAATTATGAAATATTATTTTTTTATGAATATCAAAAGAATCCTTTAGTAAAACAATCTCTTTTTGAAGTGTTAGAGAGCAAAGATAAAATAAATTATACTTTGGATCCTAAAAATGGAGAGATTAGATTAAGAGTTCCATGTCCTAAATGTGGATTAACTGAGAAACATTTATCAAAGACAAAAATCAAAACTAATAATGATAGTATAATGATAGAGTCTTTTTGCCCAATTCATGGAAGTTTTAAAACAAAAATCGATAAGGACAGTGATAGTATTTTTGATATGAATGTTCCATTACGCTATTTAGTAAAGATTTTATATTTATTAAAACAAGATAAGGTTGATGATTCTTTAAATGTTATAGTTGATGGTGGCGATTGGTCAGGAATGTGGCCTTTGAGAGTTTATATGGAACCACTTTTAAAAATGAAAATATCAGATGTTCCGAGCGTAATTTATACCCCAACAATATTAGATTGGTCTGGTAGTAAGTTGTCGAAAAGAATGTATGTTGGAAATGAGGCATATAGAGAATACTTGAAGGAAGGGTTGATTAATTATTCTGAATTTTATAATCAATATGGAGAAGTTGGTTTTGAAAGACTTTATAATGAAATCAATTCGTGGGTTTTATCACCTAAGAAATTTATTAGAGATTACACAATAGAGTATATAGATGCAATTTTAAAAGGGGAAAAAATAAACTATATTTAATCTATAAATTACTTTTAAATTTATTTGAATATGTAAATGAAATTTGCATAAAACAAAGAGGTAAAACTTAACTTCGTGAGTTGAGTACTTACCTAAGTTTGGTTAAGCACTTAATCTATGCTAGATTGAGTGCTATTTCTTTATACATAGAATCATTACAGAGACTATTGATAAAAAGATAAATTATGTAACAAAAAGGAAAAATTTTAAAAATAAATTTTTTTAGAAAAGTTATTGAGAAAGGAATAAATTGAAAATATTAAATTTTATTATAAAAGTTGTTGTAGAATTATAACAGAGGGAAAAAGTTATGAAAATAGTTAAAAGTGTTATAGAAAGAATTATAAACATATATTCAAATAATCCAAAGTTATTATTAGAAACAATTATAATAATAACAATAGGGATATTATTAAAACTGTATTATCCTAAAATTAGAGGATTTATGGGTGAATTTTGGGTAAAATTGGAATTAGGCAAATTACCTAAAGATAAATATGTTGTTTTAAATGATATTGTAATAAAAGATGAAAAAGGAACTCATCAAATTGATCATATAGTTATATCAAATTTTGGTATTTTTGTTATAGAAATGAAAAATTATTATGGGCTAATAAAAGGAAGAGAATTTGATGACAAATGGTGTCAGCATTTGGGAAAAACAAAATACTATTTTGTTAATCCTATTCATCAAAATTATGGACATATAAAATCACTATCTAATTTATTGAAACTAGATGACAAATATTTTATATCAATTATATGTTTTTCTAATCAAGCAAAGATTGATGCAAAATGTAGTAGCATTGTTACACAAGTTGAATTTTTAAGAAATGAAGTTTTAAAATATAGAGATATAATTATTAATTGTAATGTAAATGAATTGAAAAATATTATAATATCAAATAATGTTGTAGATAAAAGTATAAGAAAGCAACATATAAATGATATTCGTTTTAAAGTCAACCATAATAAAGAACTAGAAAGAAATATGATATGTCCAAAGTGTGGTAGTGAATTAGTTACGAAAAATGGAAAATATGGGAAATTTATTGGATGTTCTAATTATCCAAAATGTAAATACATTATGAAGTAAAAAAGAGGAACAATCACACAACTATCAAACTGTTGTTTTTGGTATATTGCTTTTTTAATTTTTATAAAAAATAGTTATGTATACTTATTATTAACAATTTTGTGTAAAGTTTATAAAAAATAGTCACCAAAATAGAAATTAAATCATATGATTATATTGACATTTATGCAATTATGTGTTATAAATAAGTCATAGAAGTGGAGGGTATTATGAGTATAAAATTAATAAGAATTATTGTTGGATTTTTGGCTCCTAGTTTATTAAGTGGTATTGGTATTGTAACTGGAAACGGTATTAAATTAACTGTTGAGCCAGTTGCTGTTATGGATGAGGTTTCTAAAGATGCTAAAGTGGTTGAAGCAGAAGAGGAAGTTAAAGAAGCTAAAAAGGAAGTAACAGCAGCAGAAAAGCAAGTACAAAAAGCAGAAGAAGTACAAAAGGAAGCTGAAAAGAAAGTTAAAGCTGCCGATGAAACAATGGCAAAAGCAATGGCAACTAAGAAAGCAGCAGAAAAAGAATTAGCACAAGCAACTACTTCAGAAGCAAAGAAAGCTGCTCAAGAAAAACTTAAAGCAGCAGAAAGTTCTATTGCTGAAGTTGAAGAAACTAAAAAAGAAGCACAAAAGCAAGTTGAAGCTGCAAAACAACAAGTACAAAAAGCAGAAGAGGTAAAAAAGGAAGCTGAAGCTAAAGTTGAACAAAAAGTAGAAAAAGCTGAAGAAGTTAAAAAAGAAGTACAACAAGAAGTTAAGAAAGAGACAACATCAGCAACTAAGAGTCAAACAACAAATGAAACTAAGCAACAAACTACAACACAAACACAATCAAGTAATACAAAAAGTGAAACAAGTTCAGGTAGATCTTTAACAGATGAACAATGGCAAGATATATTAGAGCGTGCTGCAAGAGGAGAGCAACGTCAAAAAGAAGAGTACGAAAAAGCTGTACAAGCACAAAAAGATGCAGCAGCAGCTAAGAAAGCAGAAAGAGAAGCTAAAGAGCAAGCTGAAAAGGAACAAGCAGAAAAAGAGGCACAAGAAAGAGCTGCAAGAGAATCTACTGCGGGAATTGAAGATAAATTAAAAGCTGAAGAAGAAAATCGTAAAAAAATAGAAGAGTATGAAAAACAACAAAAAGCTTTAGCACAAGTTAAAAAATATGTTGGTGCATCTGCTAAATCTAGTGGTACTGATCATCCTGTAGTTGCATATCGTGATGCTGCAGGAACTAACTTTAAAGCTGATGACGGTTATATTTGGTTTGCTAAGTTTGTTTGTGATACTAGTCAATGTGAAGGTTTTGTAGAGCCGGGCTCAAGTAGATTAGTTGGCTCAGTATTCATTGGAAGAAGAGGAGAAACTAGTAGCATAACAATGTATGCACCAAATGCTAAATCTGGATATACATTTGATAAATGGGTTGATGGTGGATTTGACTATTCAATCAGTGGTTATCCAATTAAAGTTTATAAAGCAACTTATAAAGCAGCTTAAAATTTATAAAAATAGATATTTAATCCTTTCTATAGTGATATGGAAAGGATTTTTTTTAGATAAAATTAATATTAATTTTTAAATCGATGTTTTCAATATATTTTGATTGTGTTAAAATTATGTTAAAGACTATAGGAGAAATATATGGAAGATGTACATTACATAGTAACACTATTATTAAAAACAATGCCAAGTGAACAAAATATAATTTGGCAAAAAATAAAGAACAATTCTTTACTTTTGCAAGATGCAATAAAAGTAGTAAAAAATAAATATAATATTGATACTTTAAAAGCTCCATATATAGCTATGGCAATATTGTTAGATTATGAAAATGTTGATCCAAATATTTATAATCAGTTGATAGATATTATTTATTCTAATGTTAATATTGCAAGATATGTTGTAGATAATAGTAATTTTGGTAATTCTTTACTTTTGATGAGTCTTTTTAATAATAATTTAAAACTAACTGATGAGCAGAAAAATTTCGCGGTTGATGAAGCTATGAATAAAGTGGGAACAGTAAGATATGAACAAAAGTTAAATGAATATGTTTCCAAGCTAAAAGAAAAGAAAATATCTACACTTTTAATAGAAAAAATTTTATTAAATCATTATATTTTTTCTGTGATAAATGCAAATCAGGCTCATGGTGTGGATTTTAAAGATATTAGATATTATATATTAAGAAATTCTAGTTGGAGTTTTGAAGAAAAACAAAAGCTTGTTAATGATTTTTGGTTTGATGATAAAGAATACTCTAGATATGTAAAACAATGGGAACAAGAAATTATTAAATCTTTGGCAATTTATAGAAAAACTTATTTTTTACCATTAATTGATAGTGAAGATTTATATTTATGGTCATATGATGTGTTATTGGATTTTTGTAAAGATAAAAAAGTTGGTGATGATATTTTGTCTTCAATAGAATTTTGTCGTGAAATGCATAAACTAAGATTAGTAAAATCTTTTAAAGATAATGATAAAGATTATTTATCATATATAAGAACAAGATGTTAAAATACCTATTTATAATTTTAGGTATTTTTTATTTGACTTATTATTTTATTTTAAAAATTTTATTTGTATATACTTGATAGGTTTGGTATAATTAATATATGTCTTTTGTAGTGGTGCTGGAGGAAAAATTATGATTGAAAAGATTATTCGTAAGTTTGGAATTGAAGGGGAAATAATTTCTGTTTCTGAAAACAAGTCAGGAATTATTAATAGTACTTTTGTAGTTATAGTAAAAAAAGATAATGGGATTGTTGAAAAATATTTAGTTCAAAAAATAAATACAAGTGTTTTTTTGGAGCCTTATAAATTAATGAAAAACATTGAAGAAGTTACAAGTTATTTACAAACACAAATAAAGAAAGAACATGATAGTGAGCATAAAGTTTTAAATGTTATTAAAGCTAGAAATGGTAAGTCTTTATGTTATTTAGAAAGTTGTGATGGCGAAAGAGATTATTATCGTATTTATAAATATATTGATAATGCTGTATCTTATGATGGCTCAGTTGATCCACATATTATTTATAATGTAGGTAAGGCTTTTGGTAATTTTCAAAAATTGTTAAGAAATTATCCAATTGGAAGACTTTTAGAGATAATACCAAATTTCCACTCAACCGATATAAGATATAAGAAATTTATGGAAGATGTAAGATTTGATTCCGAAGATAGAGTAATGGATGTAGCAAAAGAGATTGTTTTTATTTTAAAAAGAGAAGATATTTGTTCTTTGATTACAGAACAATTAGGAACGGAGTCTGTTCCTTATAGAGTTACTCATAATGATACAAAGGTTAGTAATGTTTTAATTAATAAGGAAACAGGGGAGTATTTGGCAGTTATTGATTTAGATACAGTTATGCCCGGAAGTTTATTATTTGATTATGGAGACGGAGTTAGGTCTACTGCTTCAACTGCTAAAGAAGATGAAAAAGATTTAAGTAAAGTATCTTTAGATTTAGAGTTATTTAGAGCATATACAGACGGTTATTTAAGTGAAATGGCACCTTTTATTACGTATGAAGAGTTATCTTTAATGCCTGAATCTATTAGAATAATTACTTTAGAGTTAGCTATTAGATTTTTAAATGATTATATCAATGGAGATACATATTTTAAAACTAGTTATGAAACACATAATTTAGATCGTGCTAGAAATCAGATTGCTTTAGTTGCTGATATAGAAAGCAAAATGGAAAAAATTAGGAGTATTATTTTTGAATTGTATGATAAATATAAAGAGAAGTCTATTACAAGAAGTAGAAAAAAATAAAAAGAAGAAGTTCGTTACTATCGAACTTCTTCTTTTATTAATTTAGCATGAAGTACCATTCTTACATCGTTTGATGTGTAACAAGATGAAAGGGTTAAAACTTTATCATTAGTATTAATTGAAGTTTTGAAATTGAATAAGCTTCTATTAAGCATATCTTTTAACCACTCTTTGTAAGATGCTTCTGAATCGAAATCAGTTGTTATATAATAACTTTCTGCTTTAATTGTATAAACAGAGAAAACTTGCCATAAAGTATTTTTAGTTGGTGTAGATAGTTTTACTATGTGATTATCTTTATTGTTAAACCAAGATTTTTTAGTTATGTTTCTTAGTGAATAAAACATAGTATGATCTAATCTGCTGTGACCATAGATAACAGTGTTTTTTGAGAAATTAACAGGATTGTTACGATAATCCATAAATATCCAACCAGCATCATTATAGCTTTTATTGAAAGAGTGATTTAAGTAAAAATCATTATTTTTATATTGAACGACAGGGTAATTGATGTTAGTACCATTTATTTTAATCCAAGCAACAGTGTTATTATTTTGTTTTATTAAATCATTAAAGTCAACGTTTATTAAGTTTTCATTAACAAAGTTGTAATATGAATCGTTTTTGTCTTTTGGTGGATTTACTTGTGTTATGTTTTTGTCTGGACTTTCTACAACTTCTTCAACTGTCGTTTGTTCTACAATTTCTTCACTAACTTCTGAAGATTCTTTATTGTATTTGTGCCAAAAAATAATTTTGTATACAGAAACTGCTAAAGCTATTACTGATACGATAAATACTATAATTAGGAATACTTTTAATATTTTTTTGATAATGTTTTTCTTTTTTTCTTTCATAATTTCACCCTGAGATGATTATAACATTTTATTAAAATAATTACTAGGTATAAATAAAAAAACTAGAAAAATCTAGTTTAATATAAATTAATACAATTTATTTTGTAATTTACTATTTCAGATGCATCAGTTTCATAGTAAATAGCTTTAAATTTATAATTTTCATCTTTTTCTATTTCAATAGTAGTTTCGGCTTGACCAATTATATAGCCATTTGCATCATAAACATCAAATACTAAATCTAAAGTATAGTCTTTTTTTGGTTTATTAATATATCCATAGATATAATATTCGTTAGTTTCTTTATCATAGTAGCCATTTAAGTTAGTTAATGTTACTTTTCCATTTTCAATTATTATAGAATCATCTTTTTCCACATATTCTGTTGTATCTAATATGTCATATGCTATGGCACCCATTAAAAATAAAGAGGGAATTAAATATATTAATACTGCTAAAACAATGATTAGTATTAAAAATTTATTTGATTTCTTTTTAGGTTTATTTTCTTTTTCCATAATGACCTCCATATAAATTATATATGTTTTTTTGAAAAAATACTATAGTCTATATCTTTATTTTGTTCTTTTCTTTTATTAAAATTCTTTTTTATTAAATATTTTTTCTGATATTTTATAAGAAGTGTAAACCATAATGATTGTAATAATTGCTAAAATTATTATTAAATAGTTTTCTAAAAAAGATAATGATTTTGTTATAAATGATAAGTCTACATATTGGATTAGAAAACCACCAATTATAACTAGACCAAAGATAATTAAAAAAATACTAATTCTTGCTTTTTCAACACCTAGTTTATAGATTATGGGATACATGAAAGTTAAGACTAATAACGTTCCAAATATTGATCCAAACATAGATACTAATATTTGTTCATAATTGATACTTTTAGTGTTGGTATAAGAAACAATAAAAGATAAAATAGTAGTTATAATAGAAATAAGAATAATCATTAAAATTGTTGCTATATATTTTGATTTAACACTATTTTTTCTTCCATTTGGTAAAGAAATAGAATACGCATCCCATTTATTATAATTGTCATAACTAAATGTTGAAATCATAATCATTACACTCATAAATGGTAAAATAAATGATATGTCAGTTTTTTCAAGTAAACCTAAGACAGTGTATAAAATAAGTAAAATTCCTAATAATTTAAAGTTACTTTTTATCATTAGTAAATCTTTTTTAATAAATCCTAACATTATTTTTCCCCCTTAATCATTAAAATCATGAGATCATCTAAAGTTATTTTATCAATTATAGAAATATTATATTTTTCTTTAAAATCTTTTTTATTTTCAATTAATACTTCATATTCATATTTTGTTTTTTTATATTTGAGGTAATCTTTTTTATCAATATTAATAAATTCTTTTTCAGTACATTTTACAATACCATAGTTATCTAATAGTTCATTTGTTGTTTTGGATAAAATGATTTTGCCATTACTTATAAATGTTATATAATCAGCAATATGTTCTAAATCGGTAGTGATATGACTAGAAAGGAGGATAGAACAATTATCTTTGGCTAATATATTTTGAAATATGTCTATAACTTCATTGCGAGCAATTGGATCAAGTCCAGAAGTTGGCTCATCTAAAATTAAAAGTTTTGGATGATGTGATAAGGCTGTTATTATTTCTAATTTTTTTCTCATACCTTTGGAGAAAGTTTTAATTTGCTTATTAGGAAGTAGGGAGAACTCTTTTAAATAATCGTAAAACATTTTACTATCCCAATTTTTATAGATGTTTTTCATAATACTATTGATATCATTGGGAGTAAGAATTTCAGGAAAAAACATATCGTCTAGAACAACCCCAATATCTTCTTTTATTTTTTTATCTTCTTTATGATTATCTAATCCAAAAATTTTAATCTCTCCTTTGGAAGATTTAATGATGTTTAATATAGCTTTGATAGTTGTTGTTTTTCCTGCACCATTCTCTCCAATAAAACCCATAATCATACCAGTAGGTAAGTTAAATGTTATATTTTTTAGTTCAAAGTTATCATATTTTTTACATAAGTTTTTAACTTCTAAAGCATTTTCCATTTTATTTGTCCTCCTCATACAATATATTTAACATTTCATTTAATGTTTTTTTCTTTATATTATTTACTTTGGCAATTATGATTGCTTTATTTATTAGTTCTTCTATTTTATTTAGTTGTTGTTCTAAAGCAATGTCTTTATTTATCTTAGCAACATAGAAACCTTTTGAGGGAATATTTTTTATATAGTTTTCTTTTACTAATTCTTCATAAGCATTTTTAGTTGTTATTACACTACAATGAAGATCTTTGGCTAATGTTCTTATTGAGGGTAACAGTTCATTTTCTTTTAATTCGTTAGAAACTATTTTAACTTTTATTTGTTCTTTAATTTGTTCATAGATAGGAATACCATTTGAATTACTTATTATAATTTCCATAATTTGTCTCCTCTGTATATATTTATTATATACAGATTATATACAGGTGTCAATAAAAAAAGATTATCAACTTTTTGATAATCTTACTGTGATAAATTAAGTTATTTTATTTAAATAATATTTTCCTTTTTGAAAAGTTAAAGTTTTATCTTGAATCATCATTAATAAGTAGGGGTTTTTAAGTATTTCTTTTGGTAAATCTTTTGGTTTTATTCCTTTTTCTAAACTTGTAATATTATTATCTTGAAAGTATTTGATTATGTTTTCTTTTGATAGAGATGTTGTATCATTTTTATATTTGCTTTTCATTATGATTATATAGATAATTCCTATTACACAAATTATAGGTATAATAATTTTTAAAATTTTAAGCATTGATATCACTCCATAGTTATTAAAGATATTTTATTTAGTGCATGAGCCTGTTGTGTTGGTTTGAAACCAATTAGAAAATTCTTCTAAGTATGAGTCTATGCCAATTTCTTCGGCATATATTTTTTGATTATGTAAATCATAAGATATTCCACGAGCAGTATAACCAGTAATGGTTTTGTCATTATACATGATAGTAATATTACCTTCGTTTGAAGTACATACAAGTTTTTTTGAGGTTATTTGAATTATTAAAATTATTAGTAAAAATGTTAAAATTATGCTAACAAATATTCCTCCAATTATCATTAATGTTTTTTTCATAATTTTTTCCTTTTTTAAATTATTATTTGTTTCACTAAATATTATAGCACGGTTTATTAAATAAAAAAAACTAGATATTAATCTAGTCAGACTGTTGACAAAGTAAAATTTGTTAATAGTCTTTTTATTTATTAAAAAATGTATTATAATTAAATTGCGGGTT
>CANQOV010000031.1 GCA_947625575.1 uncultured Bacilli bacterium
TATTTTAACGAATAATTAAAGATTTAAAAAATTGTTCTTGAAATTCTGTCATAGCTCTAATTGCCTCATCAGAATAATCTTTTCCATTTTTTGAAACAACTAATTTATCATCATCGTCATTAATCCTATGAATTATTGCAATAACTTTTCCCTTACCCTCATCAACAGGCTCAAACTCTCCAACTAAATAAGCATCTAATTCTTCTCCGTCTCCACTTATTGTATTAGAAATAAATCCATAATTTAACATATACATAAAACCATGTTTAGGGTGCCTACTTCCTAATTTTCTATCTATTTTTACAATTACTTCTTTTCCCAAATAATCATTTGTATTAGTCTTTATCATAATTTTTCTCCATTTACACTATAATATCTGTAAAAACATTTTTACAACTTCTTGTAATATCATCTTTTTATTTTCTTCTCTTGTTTTTTTATCTACAAAAATACTACTATTATAATATTTATCACTATCTTTATTATATATACTTATATAAACTTTATTATCTTCTCCAAACAAATTATTTTTATCAACTCTATTTAATTTACCAGTTATTCCTACCCCATAATTACTATCAGCAAAACTACTTATACATTTACTCATTTCTTTAGCAGTTTCCATACTATAAACACTAAACTCATCAATTGTAAAATGACTAACACCCATTTTAATTTTAAATTCATTAGAATATGTAACTGCACTAAACTTAATAACTTCACTAGCACCTAAAACATTAGTAAAATTATTTACAACATATCCTCCACTACAAGATTCCATAGTGGCTAAAGTCTTCTTTTTTTCTGTTAAAATTTTTATTATTTTTTCTATATCTTCCATAACTACCTCACATAATAATTATAACAAAAAAAGACCAGTATAGCTTACATAATAAAGTTAAAACTTTTCTATTCAAAACATGAACAAATTACATAAGACTTATATACTAGTCATTATTAATATAAACAAACTTTAATAAATTATACCTAAAAATAATAAAATTTATTAGGTGATTCTATGCAAAAAAAATACAGAACTCTTTTATTAACATCAACCCTAATATTAGTAATAATAGGAATAATAATGATATTTTCATCTTCATATATATGGGCAGAATATAAATTTAATGACCCATTTAAATATGTAAAACAACAATCTTTATTTGCTATAATAGGTCTTTTAATAATTTATTTTATTTCTAAAATAGATACTAATTTTTTTTATAAAAAATCTAATTTATTTATTATAATTTGTATAATTTTATTAATATTAGTAGCAATACCCGGTATTGGCTCTATAAGAAATGGTGCTAGAAGTTGGTTTGGTATAGGAAGTTTTGGTATTCAACCATCAGAGTTTGCTAAATTAGGTATGATTTTATTTACAGCCAAATATTTATCTATTAATCAAAAAGCATATAAAAATTTTAAAGGAATTTTACCAATCTTATTACTTTTAGGTCTAATATTTCTTTTAATAATGCTTCAACCAGATTTAGGAACAGCAGTTATATTATTAGTTTCTATTATAGCAATTTTATATATTGCTAAGGTAAATATGAAATTTTTTTATATTTCTTTTATTATTGGTGTTTTAGGATTAATTTTTCTAATAATAATTGCTCCCTACAGAATGGATAGAATTACTTCATTTATAAATCCTTGGAAAGATCCTTTAGGAACAGGTTTCCAAATAATTCAAAGTTTATATGCAATTGGTCCGGGAGGTTTATTTGGTTTTGGTTTTTTAAATTCCAGACAAAAACATTTTTATCTTCCAGAGCCTCAAACAGATTTTATATTTTCTATAATTTGTGAAGAATTTGGTATATTAGGAGCAATAGTAATAATAACTTTATTTATTATTTTAGCTTACAGTGGTATTAAACTAGCTTTAAATAGTGAAAATTTATTTAAAAAATATACTATTTTTGCTATTACATTTCAAATAATTATACAAGCTGTATTAAATCTTTCTGTAGTTGTAGGACTAATCCCTGTAACAGGTGTTACTCTTCCATTTCTTAGTTATGGTGGAAGTAGTTTATTAATAAGTATGACAAGTATTGGTATTATTTTAAATATTTCTAAAAACAATTGAAACAAGATTTGACATAAAAACAAACGTTTGATATATTTTAGTTACAAGCAAAGTAAGGGGGAGTTTTTATATGAACACAAATACACTAGTTAAAGAAGAAAAGATTGAAAATATGATTTATGAAGTAAGAGGAAAACAGGTAATGTTGGACTCTGATTTAGCAAAGCTTTATGAATGTGTAAATGGCACTAAATCGATTAATTTGGCTGTCCATAGAAACGCTGAAAGGTTTCCAAATGATTTTTACTTTCAATTAACACCTGAAGAATGTAAAAACTTGAAGTTTCAATTTGAAACTTCAAAACATGGTGGAGTTCGAAAAAATCCATATGTCTTTACAGAACAAGGGGTTGCTATGCTTGCAAGTGTTTTGAGAACTCCTGTTGCTATAAAAGTAAGTGTTAACATTATGCGTGCTTTTGTAATAATGCGTAAATATATTTCTAATAAATTAATTGAACAAAAATATATTAACAATTTAGTGATAAAGCATGAAGAAGATATCAAATTGTTACAAGAATCTTTTAACAAATTTGAAGAAAAGAAAAAAGAAATACAAAAATTTATAGATTCTCTTAATTTATCAGTTTCAGAAGAACTAAATATGGGAAAACCAGAAATGTTACTTATTAAAAAAATAAAATAATAAATAACTATTCCCAAATACTAAATATTGATTTTTAATAAATTTAATGCTACCCTATTTAAGAGGTTGATAACATGGAAATAATTGGTGTAATTGCAGAATATAACCCTTTTCATAATGGTCATTTATATCATTTAAAACAAATAAAAAAGCTATATAAAGATAGTTTATTAGTAGCGGTAATAACAGGCTATTTTACCCAACGTGGAAATCTTTCCCTAATAAATAAACAAGACAAAACTAAATTAGCTTTAGATTATGGCATTGATTTAGTATTAGAATTACCCTTTGCATACACAATACAAAGTGCTGATACTTTTGCTTATGCTGCTTTAAAAATATTAAATGCTGTAGGTGTAACAAAAATTATCTTTGGTAGCGAAAGTAACGATTTAAATATACTAACAAAAATAGCCCAAGCAAGTTTAGATAATAACCAAATAAACAAAAAAATAAAACCATATCTAAAATCAGGTCTTAATTACCCCACAGCTCTATCAAAAGTTATTTATGACATGACTTCTTGTAAAATTGATACCCCTAACGATTTACTAGGAATATCTTATATAAAAGAAATTATAAAGAATAACTATAATATTATTCCCATTACTATTAAAAGAACTAACAACTACAATGACAAAACTCCAAATAAAACCTCAATAATAAGTGCTACTGCTATAAGAGAAATGTTAAAAAATAGCCAAGACATAACTTCTTATATTCCAAAATATAATTTTAATGTTACTTTCTATAATATAGAAATATTTAATTATTTAAAATACAAAATAATCATAGATGAAAAAAATCTATCTAAATACTTATCTTTTGACGAAACTTTATTAAAAAAACTTAAAAAAGCAATTAACCAAGCCTCTACATGTGAAGAATTAATAAATTTATTAAAAACTAAAAAAGATACTTATAATAAAATAAGTAGAATGCTTTTATATATCCTAACCTCATTTACTAAAGAAGAAAAAGAAAGTATTGAAATTGATTATATAAGAGTACTAGGTATGAATAAAAAAGGTCAAAACTATTTAAAACAAATAAAAAACAAAACTTCTATTCCTATAATTACTAAATATAAAGACATAAATAGTAAATTATTAGATTTAGAATATCGTTCTGTTTTATTATTTTCAACATTTACAAATGATCAAAATCTTGCTAAATTAGAATTACAAAAGCCAGTCATAAAAGACTAGCTTTTTTTCTTCTTTTCTTTAACTATTGTAGCTTCAATTATTCCATCTTCTTTTATATCATTAAGATTGTTTTTAATAACACAAACTTCAATAAAATCTAATATAGAATACACCACTATAGTTGCACCAATTATTTCTATTAAAAATTTAATACTACCTAATGGATTAAATAATAATGTAATACCAATCGCTAAACATAAAAGTGAAATAACTAAAGAAACTTTCCAATTTGGATTATTACATTTTTTAAGTCTTACAACATACTCTAGTTTTAAAGCACTATTAACTACTACAATCACTCCAAAAGTATAAGGTAAAATTTTAATAATATCATCTGCTTTAAATAATAACAAAACTGCTAAAACAACACAAACAACACCATAAACCAAACCAAATCTTGAAATTACCATACCGTCATATTTTATTAATGCTTTATAAAATCCATACAATCCCACAATAAAAAGTAATAAAGCTAAAGTATACGAAACAATATTCATAACTTGAAGTGGAAAAAATATAAGTAACAAACCAAATAATAAAAGTGCTGCATTAATTGCTAATGATGTTGCAAATTCTTTTTTCAAATTCATCTTTCTTCCTCCTACACATATTCTACCATTGGGTTAACACGAGTTCCAACAAATATAAAAAATAGTACTGCTAATATTACTAATATTATATATAATATAACACCTATCAAAGCCCCAATTCCACTACTTTTAGAAGATTTAGGTTTAACATCTTTCCATAATATAAATAAAATCAATCCTATAAGTGGAAAGAAAAATCCTAACACTCCCCATCCAAAAGATCCATTATCGTTAGTTTGATTTTCTACTGTTAGCTTACTACAATTTGGACATTTTCCATTTTCCAAACTACTTCCACAATCTGCACAATATTTCATATCTACCTCCATTTTTTCTATATATATTATTACACACTTTTCAATTAATATCAATATAATAACGCAAAAGATAAACTTAATCGTTTATCTTAAATATGTTTATAAATCACCACTTAATACATCTTTCAAAACTTTAAAATATAACCCAAAAATATTTATCTTTTTAGCATCATCACCAGCCAACAAAGGCACTTTTATTTTAATAACATTATCCATTTTAACATAAAGTGTTCCTACTTGATCTCCTTTTTTTATCGGATAAATTATCTTATCAACTTTCAAATCATATTCATATTCTTTTTGTTTATCAATCTTTTTCTTTAATAAAGATATATCTTTTCCACATAATAAATCTAATCTATCTATATTAGCTTTCTCTAATTTTTTATTACCTACGACATCTCCTTTTTTAAACAACACATTAGCCTCATACTGATTAAAACCATAATCTAACAAATTCATAATCTCTGTATTTCTCAAAGTATTATTATCATATCCAAGTCCAATAGCAATTAATCTTAAATTATCTCTCTTAGCAGTTGCAGCAATACAACTTAAAGCATTATCCGTAAAACCTGTTTTTAATCCGTCAGCACCTTGATAAAATCTAACTAATTTATTAGTATTGACAATCCATGATTTATTATCAGTATTTTCTCTAATATAATCTTCATAAGTACCAGAATAATTTAAAACATCTTCATGATTTAATAATTCCCTAGCAATTAAAGCCATATCATAAGCACTCGAATAATGCCCCTCTTCATCTAAACCAGTTGAATTTTTAAAATAAGTATTCTTAAGTCCCATTTCTTTAGCTTTTTTATTCATCTGATAGACAAAAGCTTCCTCTGATCCTGCCAAACGTTCAGCCATCAATACCATCGCATCTGTTGTTGTTACTAAAAAGCAGTAGAAAATCATTTAAATTTAAGTCACTATCATTGTGACTAAGTATATTAAATTTAAAATGTAATATTACTTTATGAAAGTTATCTTCTTCCTTAAGTTTTTCAACATATATTGTTTCTATTATACTTCCAAATATTTTAAATATCAATTCATCATCATCTAAAATTACACTTTTTATCTTTTTATAAAAATCATCTATACTATCATCATAATTATCATCTGCTGTCATTGATAAATAAGAATTCTTCTTCTTTTCTAAAATATCTAAATCAAAATTATATTTTTTTCTTCCAACATTATATTCATCTGAATTTATTTCTTTTCTAGCTCTCATATTAATTAATTCTATCTTAGCACTTTTTATATCTTCTATTTTTTTATCTATATCGTTTATCTCTGTAGTATAATCTTTATTAACTTTTGTTTCACTTATTAAATCATATATTTCTTTTATAATTTCACTTTTTTTATTTAAGAAAGTATTTGCTATTTTTTTAAATATGTATAATAATTTTTCATAATAAATAATTGGTGTATTACAACCATTAGCTTTTTTTTTACCATTTTTTCTATAATTTGAACAACCCCAATATTTACTCATCAATCCTGTTTTTTTATTTTTATAACCACTTTTTATAAAAGTTGCTCCGTCATGATAACATTTAATTTTACCAGATAAGGCATATCTCATATCCGTTCTAGTATGCGTTTTATGTTTATGAGAATTTTTATTTAATATTTCATTACATTTTTCCCATAATTCTTCTGATACAATTGGTGGACAACTATCATTATCTTTATAAATTATCCATTCTTCAGGTTTAAATTTAATTCTTTTTTTAGAATGATAATCAATTGTTGTTTCTTTATGAGCACAAAAATAACCTTTATATTTTGGATTTCTAATAATTCTTCCAATTACAGTTCCCGCAAGTGGCTTATTAGTTTTACTTTTTATATTATATTTATCAAATAAGTAATAACCTAGTTTAGATGTTCCCATATGTTCTTTACTATATTCATTAAATATAAGTCTAATTAACTCTGCCTCTTCTTCTACTATCACTAACTTGCCTTTATTCTTTTTGTAACCATAAAAATTATCATTACCAGAAACCACTCCCTTTTCTATACTTCTTTTATATCCAAATCTAATTCTTTCCGATAATTTTCTTATTTCATCTTGAGCAATAGATGACATAATAGTTAAACGAAGTTCTGAGTCTGAATCAAATGTATTTATATTATCATTTAAGAAAAATACACCTACTCCATATGATAATAATTCTTGTGTATACTTTATACTATCAACAGTGTTTCTTGAAAATCTTGATATTTCTTTCGTTAGTATTAAATTAAATTTACCATTCTTAGCGTCTTTAATCATTTTAAGAAAATTATCACGTTTATTTACACTAGTACCTGAAATGCCTTCATCTATATAACCGGGAACAAACGTCCAATTATCTTGACTTTTTATATAATTTTCAAAATACATAATCTGATTTTCTAATGAATTTAATTGCTCTTCATGGT
This sequence comes from uncultured Bacilli bacterium, assembly GCA_947625575.1. Classification (GTDB taxonomy): domain Bacteria; phylum Bacillota_I; class Bacilli_A; order RF39; family UBA660; genus UMGS1572. The sequence goes on from CANQOV010000031.1 coordinate 7,311, forward strand.
CTGTTGACACACGAGCATAAAATGTAACACCAAGTGATAAATCAATAAGTTTTTTACCAGTAGCTAAAATATTTCTAATTTGATATAGATTCATATTCTTAATGCCTCCTTCTAAACCAGAATTTTAACTATTATATTTTTTACATCTTTATCTTTTTCTTGTAATTCTTTCAATTTTTCAATATCTTCATCTAATTTTTTTATAATATTACTTGTATTTGCAAAATCAATTAAACCTTTACTATAAAGTTCATTCAATAACTCTTTTTGTATTATTTTCTTAAAAATTAGAGATTCAGAATTATTATTCAAGTTTTTTCCTCCCAATTTAAACTTATTAGAATAAATAAAAAAAAGAACTCAAACAATTGAGTTCTACAAATTAATCTAAGAATTCTAACATTTTAATAAAAACATACTTATCCATAGAATGCTTTAAAAAATATTAAGTTTTCTTCACAATATTCGCATATTCTGCTATATTATGACAAGTGACAAGACAAAATTAATTTTTTTCGATACAAATTTAAGCTCTTTTAATACATTTGCAGAATTAAATTACTTAAAAATACATTTCTTTTAAATAATTAACTAATTCATCCCACGAATTTACTCTTCTAATTCCATTTTTAGATAATTCTTCATTACTAATATTTTTATTATGATATGCAGTAAATAAAATTTTATCTTTTACTGGACCTAATAGATGTTTTAATCTATCATCAACTTGAATATCAGATACTATCATATTTTTAACATTAGAAAAAATAATTCTTTCTGGATTCAAAAATGGTAATTTGTTTATTATAAAATTATATTTATCCGCAAATAATTTTCCAGATTCTTTTTCTCTATTAAACATAATACAAGAAGATAATAAATATACTTCAAAATTATCATTTATCCATTTAAGGCCATCATAAGCACCATCAATAAGTTCTGATTTTTCATAAACATCATGACTCATATAAAAATCATAAAATTCTTCTCTTCTATCCTCCGGCACTATTTCATCTAAATAATAATTACTAAAATCATCTAATTTATAATTAGAATTCAAAAATTCGTTTATATAGTATAAAAACGTTGTATTACATATGACTTCATCAACATCAATTAATATTTTTTTCATACCTACAATCACCATACTTATTATAACATAAACATTAATTTAATCACAATGATAATGTACGTATTTTATTGCTTTGTCTATATTCATCACAAATACTAGATATTTGAGATTTATCAATCTGTGTTATTTTTTCAATGATGTTACAACATGCATTAAACACCTCACCCAAATCCATATTATTTGTATTTATTAAAATATAAGGCATATTTAGTTCATCAGCATAATTTATCATTTTTTCATATCCATCTTTTAATGTTATTTCATTTACTAAATCTTCATCATTTATATTTCTCTTTTTTATTCTTTCAATTCTAGTAGGTACATCAGCATATAAAATAATAGTCAAATCCGGAAGTACTGCTTTTGATAAAAAATAATTGAATATTTTTTTATTTTTTTCATTACAATCCCAATAGTATGAAGAAAGAATGTTTCTGTCAACTACTATATTTTGACCCAAATATTTTGTTACTATGTTACCAAGCATATAAAAACACAAAGTTATATCTTGGTTTTCTAAATTAAACATGAAATTACACAAGTCATTGTAACATTGATCGCTACTATTCATAAATTTTTTCATTGGCTTTTCAATATATTCCATATCATATTTTTGAGCTAATAATTTAGCAATTGTAGTTTTACCTACACCATCCATTCCTTCAATCGCAATATACATAATTATTCCCTCCACTTCTTACCATTTATATATAAAGCATCAACTCCACTTTTTTTATAAGTTTTTATTGCATCTTCTATTGTATCAACAATTGGCTCTCCCATAACATTATACGATGTATTCATTAAAATTGGTGGTATATTTTTTTCTTTTAACTTTGATAATATTTTATACATTTTCATATTTGTAATTTCATCTATAGTTTGAATTCTTGTTGTACCATCAAAATGAACAACTGCAGGGCAAGTATCAACAGTTAGTTTCCTTGCTTTACTACAAAATGTCATATATGGAGAATCGTAATCTTGAAAAAAATAGTTATTTACATCCTCTTTTAATACCATCGCAGCAACAGGTCGATATGGCTCTCTACCTTTAATTGTTTCACTCAATCTTATCCTTTGTTCCACACTATTTGGCAATCCAATAAAACTTCGATTTCCTAAAGCTCTAGCACCAATTTCTGATGGTCCATCATACCATGCAATAATTTTATTTTGTAACAAATCGTTTATAATAGATTCTAAATCAAACTGATCCTTATTAGAAGAAAAATCTCTACCAAGAAATGGATAATTTACTTTTATATTTCTATATTTATACACTATTGCCCCTAATGACTGCCCAGCATCAGTACATATAGGACTAGTGAATACATATTTATACACCTTCTTTTCAATTAGTTCAGAATTCAATAAAATATTTAATGCACAACCTCCTGTCATGCATATTGTATCGGAAAAGTCTTTATATTTACTTAAATATTTTACATTTTCATTCATCCACATAATTTGAGCTGTTTTTGCTAAATTTTTTCTCCTTTGATCTTCCCATGGCTTACTATAATCATCACTTAACTTGAAAATTTTTCTTAAATTATCAACGCCATCTAAGTTTAGCTTATTAAGCTCTTTTATGTGCTTTTTTATTAACTTCTCAAATTCAACAGAATATTTTCCAATAGAACTTAATCCCATTAATTTACCAACTCCAGAAGTGTGTGCTTTATCAAAATCAGGTTCAATAACCAATTGTGCAATAGTACCATAAAACATTCCAGTAAAATCGACATAATCTAAATCTTCTTTTAAATAAATGTTATCTTTATCTTTAAAATAAATCTTTGTAGTACCTTTTTCGCTTCCTCCATCTGATACATATATTACACATTTTTCTACATTAACACAAGGTAAAACCACTCCAATATGATTATTGTGATGATCTGATAATTCATATCGAAATTTTTTCCCTAAAATCAATGCATAATCAGGTTCATAAAGATTCATCCATTTTGTAACCAACACTTCAGTAATATCATCTACAGTTTTATTTAGATAGTTTAATCCTACAGTTATTAATTCATCCATTTCTTCTATGGTTTCCACCCTTTTATGTTTAACTCTAAAATATCTCTCTGCTTCTAAATGTAATAATATCTTTTCATTATCAGAAAATGTAATACTTGAATCATGATAGCAAAAAGAAATCGACAATATTAATTTATTCATTTTTTGTCTCCTTCTATAACATATAAATATTCCCTAAAGAAATCACTTTTTCCAAGGTCATCTTCATACTCTTCATCAGTCAACATAGTATGCCTTGCAATATAATTAATATTATTCCTTAATAAAGTAACTTCTAAAATTTCAGGTGTTGGAAAGTTTGAACTTTGATTTGATAACAACACATATTTTGATACTTTTTTTGCTTTAGTAATAGCCTTCAGAACCTCATCCATTACATTGCTTTTATCCCAAATAACTACTTTTTCATTTTCTACTTTTACTACATCTGCAAACAAATTAGCAGTAGTATCATATTCTTCAGTCATTGTACCATCTCTCCATGGCCACGCAAAATCCATAAACATAACATCAACAAATATATTATCTTTATATAACTCATCCAAATATTTAAATAAGTCTAAATTATAAATTTTAAATGCTTTAACATTATTAGATTTTATTTTTTTAATATGTGATAAATAGAACTTAATTTTATTTTCTAGTTCTTTATTACTTTCATCAGGTATTATGGGATTATATCCGTAAACATCTATTAAACTTGCAAATAAAGCTGCTCTTCCATCATAAGTTTTTGTATATTCATCATACCATTTATTAGATTTTACATATTTTGGTTTTTCTTCAGTAAAAATAGCTTTCGCAATTGAATTGCTATATATACTTAAATCGTTTGCAATAACTTTATAACCTTTTTTTGCAAACATATAAATATTAGAATTTGAACCAGAATTTGTTTCAGCATATATACCACCTTTACTCATATACAAACTGACACAATTATTGAAAAATTCATAAAATCTTGATTGCCTACCAAAATACGGAAAATCCAATTCTGGTTTCTTTCCTTTTAATACCACATCCATATATTACAACTCCCTACTTTTTAATTTCTTTGTTATATATAAAAATGGTGTATCTAATAATGAAATAACAAATTTAAAAACATACATTGAAAGCATAATACTAAACAAAACCGAAAAATTTACAGTTCCAAAATACGTTATGGTACAAAAAATAATTGTATCAAATAACTGACTTATAATTGTACTTACATTATTTTTTATCCATATTGGACATTTTCTATTATTTAGTAATTCATATATTGTAGCATCAATAAATTGACTAATACCAAACCCAATTAAGCTACCTAAAGTTATTCTAACATTTAATGTAAAAATAGTATTCAAACTATCACTAGCAAAGTCAGAAGAAGAAGGAATATATAATAATGATATCCCCATAAAAATTGTCATAATAATCATTGCTAAGAATCCAAGATATATTGTTTTAATTGCTTC
>CANQOV010000032.1 GCA_947625575.1 uncultured Bacilli bacterium
AAAACAATTAAATATCAATTTTTAAAAATTGCACAAGAAAACCTCTAGAAAAAATCTAGGGGTTTGTCTACAATCTGGAGAATATATTGAATAAATATATTCTTTTTTTAATCAACAATCTGGGTATATATGCATAAATTAAATTAAGAGGTGAAAAATAGTGGCAAGCTATCGTGAAATTGTAACTAAAGCAGTTATAGGAAAGGGTAAGAAAGAATTTACCAATCACTATACAATGGTACCAGAACAAATACCAACAACTATTTTAGGCTGTTGGGTAATAAACCATAATTTTACAGGCAAACTACAAGAAGAAAAAATTTTGGTAACCGGGACTTGTGACGTTAACATTTGGTATTCATATGATAATGATACCAAGACAGTTGTCTCAAAACAAACGATCAACTACGAAGAATTATTACAAGTATCAAGGAAAAAAGATAAAAATCTAACCACTAACGAAGAAGTAATTGTAAGAAGTCTAAAACAACCAGTATGTTCAAAAGTTGATATCAAAGATAATAAAATAGAATATGATATTACTAAAGAACTAGGAATTGAGATAGTAGGAGATACTAAAGTAAGAATAAGTGTTGATGATGAAGAAGACGAATGGGACATCATCATGGACGAAACAGATGAAGAAAAGATAATGCATGAAATAGATGAAACAGTAAAAGAAGACTTTATCAAAGAAGAAAAATAAAGTTATGCTATTAACAAATAAAATTTGTTAATAGTTTTTTTATTATAAATATAAAATAGCCAAACAAAAACTCGAACTGTAAAGTCCGAGTTTGATATTCTATTGGTGGAGGATGAGGGATTCGAACCCTTGACCCTCTGCGTGCAAGGCAGATGCTCTAGCCAGCTGAGCTAATCCCCCACAAACAAGTGTCCAAGAAAGGACAACTTTAATTATAACCATTTTTACCTAAATGTCAATAGTTAAATTGTATCAACGTTTATTTTAACATGCTTATTATCTTTTTTATAACTAGCAGCTTGAACTAATGTTCTAATGGCATTAATATTTCTGCCACCACGGCCAATTACTTTAGGCATATCCTCTTTATCAACTAAAGCTTCAATAACAACAGTATCACTTTCATCTTGAGGCATTTGTCTTACTTCAACAAGATCTTTGTTTGAAACGATTGAAACAATTAATTCTTTTGTAAAATCCACTAATTCCATATTACTTTGTTCTCTTTTCTTCGTGGAATTTCTTCATTACCCCAACTTGTGATAATAAATTTTTAGCAGTATCTGTAGGTAATGCACCATTTCTTAACCATTTTAATGCTAATTTTTCATCAACTTTTAATTCACAAGGAGTAACTAAAGGATTATAAAATCCAATTTGTTCCAAGTATCTACCATCTCTTGGTGATCTAGAATCAGTAGCAACTATTCTATAACTTGGTCTTTTCTTTGAGCCCATTCTAGTTAATCTAATTTTAACAGCCATAATAATCTCCTTTCAATACGTTTATTAGTATACATGAAAATATTATGTTTGTCAACAAAAAAAGTTGACAGCAAAAAACAAATAAAATGTATTGAAAAAATGTAGATTTTTGTAATGTATTTTGTTAAACTTAACATAGGTGATAATAAATGAGCCCTAATACTGATGAAAAAGATAAGTTAACCCAAATAACAAATAACTTTGAAAAAACCATAGAACAAAAATTTAGAAAAATAGTCAAAATAATTTTAATGATTGCTATATATATTCCAATTTTAACACTTATTTTAATCTTTTCTTTAACAAAATCTTATCTATCTTTGATATTAGCCATTATAGTTTCATTAATAATATTTCCTACAATAACAAAAAAGTTAAAAGAGAAATACAAAATAACCTATCCAATTATAATACTAATATCAATAATATTAATAATAATAAGTATAGGTAGTTTAAACAATCAAGGTGCTGATGAATTAATAAAACAATTAAACGAAATAAATGAACAAATTTCTAATGAAAGAGGGTAAAATAATGAAAAAAATAATCTTTTTTATAACACTTTTACTATTGCCATTATCAATTGTCAATGCTGAAGACACAATAACTAAAGAAAATGCATATCTAGAGTGCACTTATTCTAATGGAGCAACAATAACTTATGAAAAATCTAATTTATATTACGACACAACAACGTATCCCACAGATGAAGCTAATAAATTTAACCTATATAGTAATGTAGATAGTTATTTTGTTAGTAATTCTATAGATCACTTTGTAGATGAAAATAACATAGTAAGATGTCCACAAGAAGCTATAGTATATGTGTTAGAATATGAAAACAAAGATAAAGAATCTAATATAGTATCTGTAATATCTTTTGATAAAAAAATAAATGTTTTAGAAGAAGGAGTATTAGTTACTGATTATGTTGGAGGTGGCATCTCTTTATTTTTTGATTTTCTTGCAAGTAATATAAAAAATAATGAAAGCAGGACCTATCGTTTAATATCAGAAGATATTATCCCACCAAGAAATTTTCAATTTAAATCAAGTTGTACATACGTAGAGCAAAAAAAGCAAGCAATCTTAAAAGATTCATATATTACAATCTATAAAGATGCCCAAAACAAAGTATATATTGATACAGATGACAAAATGACTAACTTATTAGAAGATAAAAATTTATTTCAAAACGACAGTTGTCCTAACACAATATATTTAAATGATTCATACATAAGTTATGATTATTATGACGAAAAATTATTATACGAAGAAAATAATCCGAGATATACAGTAAAAACTAACAAAACAAGTGATAATATCTATGAATACAAACTAGTTGAAAATAATAAAGATGCTAACTATGAAAAAGAACAAGATGTTTGTGAAATGATACCCAACACAGTTGTTATAATAAGACAAATTATAAGATATATGAGTATTATTTTTCCAATCTTAATAGTAATAGTAACAATAATTGATATATCAAAATTAGTAGCATCTCCAAATGAAGAAAACGAAAAGAAAATATTAAAAAGAATAAGAAATAGAGTTTTATTAATAATATTATTTGTATTCTTGCCAACTATAATCAATGTCTTCTTATCATTGCTATATGAAGCAGGAATAATTCCTGTTAGCAATATTACGTGTTTCTTTATGTAGGAGGTAAATTATGAAATTTTTAACTGTATTTGGTGTACAAGAAACAATAATGGTTGCCCAATTGGCCTTAGAGTTAGGTAAAATTGGAGTAATAATAGGTTTACTAAAAGGATTTTTCAATGAATTAATTCTAAAAATAGTAAGGCATATATCTTACTTTATCGATAGCGTATTACTAAATTTAATTGATAAATTTTATGATTACTTTTATCTGATAATTAATAATGAAATATTTGATTCAGAGTTTATTAAACAAATATCGACCACTATATATATGTTTATAGGAATATTAATATTTTTTAAAGTAGCAATAACTATAATCAATTATGTTGTTAATCCTGAAAAAATGGAAGACAAAAGAATAGGTGGAGAAAAATTAATCAAAAAAATAGTTTTTTCAGTTTTAACAATAGCTTTAATACCTTTTATTTTCAATTTAGGTCTAAAACTACAAGGAGCAATTTTAAATGATAATATAATTGAAAAAGTAATTTTAGCAGATCAATATAATGAAATAACAAAATCTAATGTCAGTCATGGCAAAATATTAGGATTTACAATCTTCAATGGATTTTTCACTTTAGATGAAAGAAATGCCACTACAAGACAAATATTAAAATATGAAAGAGCTCAAAATAGATATTCTCTAGATCCAATTCCTGCCAAATATTTAAATAGTTCAAGATTAGGCACCGAAAAAGGAGTATATGGTTACAAATATTATCCAGTGATATCAACAATTGCTTTATTTTTCACATTGTCAGTAATAATAAAATTAACCATAGATGTTGCAGTGAGGGTATTAAAATTATATTTTCTTCAGTTTTCAGCTCCTTTTGCCATATCTTCAAGCATAATTTCTACTGAAGAAGACGACTCGTTAAAAAGATGGTTAAAAACAACAATTTCAACTTATCTTTCTATTTTTGGTAAAGTAGCAACAATTTGGTTTTTAGTTTTATTTGAAAGGATGATTTCTCAATCAGATTTTATTGTTAGTAAAAATGATTTATTATTAAAAGCTCTCCTTTCTTTAGCGGTATTTGTTTTTGTTAAAGATGCACCAAAATTTTTAGGAGAAATATTTAATATCAAACAAGAAAGCGATACAACTCAAACAGTTTTATCTAACTTAGGTAGAAATATCTTTAGAACAACAAGATTTGTAGGAAGATCATTAATAAGAACAGGTGTTAATTCTGTATCAAGAATTAATAAATCAATAACAGGATTAGCTAAACCAATTTCCACAAGAAATTCTGGAATAAAAAATGAAAAAACGGATGCTTTTAAAAATTTAAATAAACCACATACGGCTAGTAATCAAAAAACTAATTTAGCAAACAATATAGTAAAAACCAAAAAAAATAATGAAATTAAATCACAACAATTAAAAAATAATATCAAGATGCCGTTTGCTAAGAAAAGTGATAATAAACAAATAAACAACACAAATAAAATAAATAGTCAAAACATCAGTAATACAGCTGGTCAAAACATCAGTAATGCAACTGATCAAAATATAAGTAACAACTTATTTAATAATGAAAATAGATTAGTAAATGAACAATCAACAACCCTAAATAATGATATAAATAATGAAAACATAAATAATTTAGAAAACAATATATCAAGTGATATACCAAAACAAACTACTAAAGACACTCTAGGAGAAAAAAAGCCTTTAGAAGAACATCATGGCAAACAAAGAGAAGAAAATACTAACGATTTATTAAATAGAAATGCCTATGAAGATATAGCAAATGAAAAAAATATAGATTTTGACCAAACAGATACAACTAATGACTACACTGCAAAAAATAATCCAGCAACCACTACAAAAGAACAAGAAAACTCATATATTGAAAAAGAAGAGACAATAGAAACTACTCAAGATTTACCTGATGATAAAGAAAGCGAAAACTAACAAAAAAAGTTATTAACCAACTTCGTTAATAACTTTTTTTAATAACAAACTTATCGTCTTTGATATCAATAACAATTTGATCATTAAATTTAATTTCTTCATTAATTAAACTATTAGCAATCAAATTATCAATATTTCTAGTAACAAATCTTTTAATTGGACGAGCACCATATGCCACATCATAAGAATTATTAACAACAGCATCTTTCGCAGCATCTGTAAGCTTAATCGTAACATTATAATCTCTTAATCTCGTTTCAGTTTCCGAAATAATCTTGTCTAAAATTTGATAAATAACTTTCTTGCTTAACGAATTAAATATAACAATCTCATCTATTCTGTTGATAAATTCTGGTCTAAATGTTTTCTTCAAAAGTTCAAGTACCAACTTATCACTATTTTTGTCATTTCCTAAAATAAATTCACTACCTAAATTAGATGTCATTATAATAATAGTGTTTTTAAAATCAACCGTTCTTCCTTGTGAATCAGTAATTCTTCCGTCATCTAAAACCTGAAGCAAAATATTAAACACATCAGGATGAGCCTTTTCAATTTCATCAAACAAAACAATACTATAAGGATTTCTTCTTACTGCTTCAGTAAGCACTCCACCTTCATCATATCCCACATATCCTGGAGGAGCTCCGATAAGTCTGCTGACATTAAAAGCTTCCATATATTCTGAACAGTCAATTCTTACCATATGTCTTTCATCATCGAATAGCAAATACGCCAAAGATTTAGCAACTTCTGTTTTTCCAACTCCCGTAGGACCAAGGAAAATAAACGATCCGATTGGTCTATTAGGATCTTTAATACCACTTCTTGCACGAATTATTGCCTTGCTAACTAAGTCGATAGCCTCATCTTGTCCCATAACTCTTTTTTTCAAATCATTAGCCAAATTCAAAAGTTTTTCCTTTTCTCCTCCAACCAACTTTTGTACAGGAATATTAGTCCATTTAGAAACAACTGAGGCAATACTTTCCTCATCAACCACATCACTTAAAATAGGATCTTTAATATTATCTTTATCCAAAGCTAATTCCTTTTCCAAGCTAGGGATAACCCCATGACTAAGTCTTGCAGCACTTTCCAAATCATAATTAGCAAGGGCATTATCTAAATCTCTTTTTGCTTTTTCAAGTTCCATTTTTTTCTTGTTAATTGCCTCTTTAACGCTTTTTTCACTTTCCCATTTCTTTCTAAAAATTGCTTCTTGCTCCCTTAAATCTTTTAACTCAGATGCAATTTCTTCCATTCTTTTTTTACTAATTTCATCTTTTTCTTTCTTTAAAGCTTCTTGCTCGATTTCTAAACGCATAATATTTCTTGTTAAATTATCCAATGCCACAGGAACAGAATCCAACTGTACCTTAATCGTTGAGCAAGCCTCATCTACTAAATCAATAGCCTTATCAGGTAAAAAGCGATCAGTTATATATCGATCGGATAAATAAGCAGCACTAACTAAAGCACTATCTTTAATATTTACCCCGTGGAAAACTTCAAATCTTTCCTTTAAACCACGCAAAATAGTAATTGTATCAATAACACTTGGCTCACTAACAATAATTTTTTGTAATCTTCTTTCCAAAGCACTATCTTTTTCAATATACTTTCGATACTCATTTAAAGTAGTAGCACCAATTAAACGCATTTCACCACGTGCCAACATCGGTTTTAACATATTGGCAACGTCCATTGCTCCTTCCATGCCATTTCCTACAATCATATGTATCTCATCAATAAACATAATAATATTTCCACAGCTATCTTTAATTTCTTTTAAAACTGCTTTAAGTCTTTCTTCAAACTCTCCACGATACTTCGCACCTGCAACTAAACTTCCTAAATCTAATTCCCAAATTTTTTTGTTTTTCAAACTATCAGGAACATCACCTTTAATAATTCTTTGAGCAAGTCCTTCAACAATGGCAGTTTTACCAACACCTGCTTCTCCTATCAACACTGGATTATTCTTAGTTTTTCTAGATAAAATTCTAATAATGCTAAAAATTTCACTATCCCTACCAATTACAGGATCTACTTTATTATCACTAACCATAGAGGTAATATCTCTACCATATTTTTCTAATGGTTTTACTTCTTCCATATTCATAAAATCATCGCCTCAAGATAAGATTATATACTTCATTTTAGCACTTGTCAATATAGAGTGCTAATTTGACATAAAATATTTTCAGAGTTAATATAATTAGGTAATATACAAAGGAAGAGTGATTAAATGAAAATAGGTCTTTTTACTGATACATATACTCCTAGTATCAATGGTGCTATAACAAGTATTGTAATGTTAAAAAAAGAATTAGAAGCCAAAGGACATACTGTTTATGTAATAACTTCCAATATCAAAGAACATAAACTATCAATTGATAACAAAGAACACATCATAAGATTACCAGGATTTAAAGCTCATGTTCATGATTATGTTTTAGCCAATCCTTTTCCTAAAAAAATTCAAAAAATGTTAGAAAACTTATCACTTGATTTAATTCATAGTCATAGTGATTTTACTACAGCACTACTATCAAGATTTATAGCTAAAAAAGAAAATATTCCAGTTGTTCACACCTATCATACTTTATATGAAGACCAAGCTTATCAAATAACTAAAGGTCATTTTGCTAAATTAACTTCCAAAACAGTTGCCAAAATGGCCAAATATTTTTGTGATGACACCGCCACAGAAGTAATCGCACCTACCAGTAAAACCAAAAAAGTATTACAGTCTAAATATAATATTAAAAATGACATAACTGTAATTCCGACAGGTATAGATGTTGATAAATTTAAAAAAGAAAATTTAAATCCAAAAAAGATTGAAAAATTAAAAAACAAATATAAAATAGAAGAAAATGACTTTGTAATTATAACTTTATCGCGTGTTAGTAAAGAAAAAAGTATAGATTTCTTAATAAAAGCTGAACAAAAATTAATATCTCTTTCTAAAAATATTAAGCTAATTGTTGTTGGAGAAGGTCCTGAAAAAGAGCCCCTAAAAAAATTGGCCAAAGATCTAGGCATTGAAAAAAATGTTATATTCACAGGTAAAGTTTGTTGGGATGATACCCCTTATTACTATAGTTTAGGTAATGTTTTTGCTACTTCATCTACAACTGAAACTCAAGGTCTTACTATCTTAGAAGCTGCCGCTAACGGTCTAATACCAGTATGTATTAAAGATGATAGTTATAAGATTTTACTTGAAAACAAAAAAAATGGTTATTATTTTAAAGATGAAAAAGATTATATAAAAAAGATTATAACAATTAAAGAAAATCCCGCTTTACAAAGACAATTATCTTATAATGCTAGAAAAAAATCAGAGATGTTAAATAGTGAAAAATATGCTAAAGAAGTCCTAAAAGTATATGAAAAAGCCCTAAAAAAACATAATAAGCAAACAAATTGATTATTGTAGAAAATCATGTTATAATAAAAATCGCAAAAGAATAAAAAGCGAGTGGAGGTACAAATGAATTTAGACACTATTTTAGATATATGTAGAGAAATTTTAGACATTTCTATAGTCTGGGCATTATTCTACATGGTCCTAAAAAACATAAAAAACAATGTAAAACTATCTTTATTATTTAAAGGAATAATATTTATCGTAATTTTAAAGTTATTAGGAGACTTCCTAGGACTTGTCACAGTAGGTTTATTACTAGAGTATGTAATAATGTGGGGTCCTCTTGCTTTAATAGTAATCTTTCAACCTGAAATACGTTCAATTTTAGAGCAATTAGGAAGAACTCAACTTTTAGGTCGCCACAAAGTATTAACAGTTGATGAAAGAGAAAAATTAGTCTATGAAGTAATTAATGCTGTCGAATATATGAAAAAAGCAAGAATTGGTGCTTTAATAGTTTTAGAACGTGACACCAGCCTTCAAGATTATATAAGCAAAGCAACATCTTTATATGCAGACATTTCTAGTGAATTATTAATATCAATCTTCTTCCCAAATAATCCACTTCATGATGGTGGAGTAATTATCCAAGGAGATAAAATAAGTTGTGCTGGAGCAGTTTTCCCTACCTCATCAAGTGGCAAAATAAATAAACGTTTAGGTACAAGACATCGTGCAGCTCTAGGTATAACCGAAGAAACAGATGCCATTTCCATTGTTGTATCTGAAGAAACCGGACGTCTTTCCCTTGCTGTAAAAGGAGAACTATACTATAACATCACTATTGATGATGCAAGAATTATGCTAATAGACGAACTAAGACCAAAACAAGATGATTTTGATGACACATACGAAGATGAGGAGGAAGACTATGAAGGAAGATAAAGAAAAAAGACCCTCAAAACAAAAAAAACATCTAAAACTAAAAAAAATTGGTAGAAAAATTTATACTTTCATAAGTAAGGTATATTCTGTAATAGATAAATACATCATAACTCCTCTAAGTAAATTTTTAATGTTAATAACCAATATCTTCAAGACTAACAATCGTCCATTAGATAGATTATTAAACAACAAAAAAACATTGATAATTTTATCACTAATATTAGCTTTAATAGCGTTCTTTACTGTTGATAACATGGCAGATGTCTTATTAAACAATCAAGCCGATGTCATCTATAACCAAAAAGTAACAGCTTTATATAATGAAGAAGCTTATGTAATTGAAGGCTTACCAGAAACTGCTAATATTACAATGATTGGTAATAAATCAGTACTATATCTTGCTAAACAATATCCTAATGATGATATTGTAGTAGATTTAAGAGATTTAAAACCAGGTACGCATAAAGTTGATTTAAAATATAATGGCTCTGGAGCAATTTCCTCAGTTGATTACCAGTTAAATCCTTCTTCTGCTACGGTAGTTATTTATGAAAAAGTATCTCAAGAAAAAACAATTTCCAAAGAAATTTTAAATGTCGATAAACTAGATTCTAAATATAATATTGAAAATGTCACATTTAATAGAGATAATGTTTTCGTAAAAGCTGCTGATTACAAACTAGAACAAGTTGCTATGGTAAAAGCTCTATTAAATGTTGAAGACATAACCAATCCAACCGCAGGAACTATGACTATCAAAGATATACCTTTAGTAGCATACGATAAAGACGGCAATAAACTAGATGTTGAATTAGTTCCTAAGTCTATAGATGCTAAAATAGAAATATCATCACCAAGTAAAAAAGTTCCATTTGAAGTTGAGACAACAGGAACTCTAGCCTTTGGTCATGCAATAGAATCAATCAAATTAAGTGCTGAGACAGCAACTATCTATGGACCACAAGAAATCTTAAATAACATCACATCAATTCCAGTAAAAATTGATATAAGTGATTTATCAAAAGATAAAGAATTTAACATAAATGTTACAAAACCAACTGGAGTTAATGAAATATCTGTTCCAGCTTTAACAGTTACTGTCAAACTATCAGAAATTGAAGAAAAAACAATTGATGATGTAAGTATAGAAATAAGATCAATTCCAGATAACTTAACAGCTTTAGCAAGCACACCAGAAGAAACAACAGTATCTGTAATAGTAAAAGGATCAAAAAATAACATCGAAGACATAACCAAAGAAAATATAGTTGCTTATGTAGATTTATCAGGTTTAGGTGTTGGAACTCATAAAGTTGAAGTCCATGCAACAGGTAATGATCCAAAATTAACATATACTCCTAAAACTACAACCATAACAATAATAATTAAAGAAAAATAAAACAAGCTCTTCACAAAATGAAGAGCTTCAGAGTGTAGACAAACCCCTAGAATTTTTCTAGAGGTTTTCTTATACAATTTCTAAAAATTGAATTTTGATAATTT
>CANQOV010000033.1 GCA_947625575.1 uncultured Bacilli bacterium
GGCTAAAATTAGGGTAGGTTTATTAACTCTAGCAATTACATTTGCCATTGTAAATGTTTTACCACTACCCGTAACCCCAAGTAAAACTTGACTTTTCTCACCTCTGTTAATTCCATCAACTAGTTTTTCTATTGCTTCAGGTTGGTCTCCTGCTGGACTATAGTTTGAATGAATTTTAAACATAATGCCTCCTTTCATGCGACCATTATCAGCCACAAAATTCGTAACTTTTTTACCAAAATTCGTGGCCTATTTCATATTTTTTTTAAAATTTTTTTACTTTCATATTTATCATCATTATTTATACCAAAAAAATATTTACTTATAATAGATTTATCAGGATATTCAGTATTATTAAGTGTATTGACTAATTTTTTTCTGTCATATTTAATATTTTTTTGTTTAATAATCAAATTATCATTAACATTTTCTAAAGAATAATAAAATGTATTATCATCTTTTAATAACCCACTACTACCTATACATATTAATTTATTATTACTGACAATTGTAAATGGATTATGTTCATGACCTATAATGGTTATATCATTACTTAGTGAATGAACCAAGCATTTAATTGATTCATCTTTTGTTATACTTAATTCTTCGAATGGATATTGTAACTTATTATCTTTTATAAGAAAATGTTCAAAACAGATTCGATGTTTACCTATCTTTTTTTCAATTACTAACGGACAAGTATTTAAATAATCTTCATATTCATGATTTAAAATTTTTTTTATCCAAAATTGATGTAATTTTGTACTATCGTTCATTTTTTCAATATTTGTCCCTCTTAAATAGTATAATTCATGATTACCTAATATAAGTTTAATATTGTTTTTAATAATTAAATCTAAACATTCTTTAGGATTAGGTCCAAGTGCTATGACATCTCCTAAACAATATACTTCATCGTAGTCGTTATTGTTTATATCATTCAATATTGCTTCTAGC
Organism: uncultured Bacilli bacterium; assembly: GCA_947625575.1. Lineage (GTDB taxonomy): Bacteria > Bacillota_I > Bacilli_A > RF39 > UBA660 > UMGS1572. The sequence continues at coordinate 958 of CANQOV010000033.1, forward strand.
GCTTGTAAATTTCCATGTATATCTGAAAAAACAGCTAATTTACATTTCATATAGATCTTTCCCTTCCAAGATTTTAAAACTTACGATAGTCATGAAAAATAAGTATTTTTCAGACTATTTCTTGCTTAATATTAGTATAACACATTTTAATAAAAATTTATTTATGATAAAATAAAAAAGGGAGAGATTATATATGATTGTTGTTAGAAAAGACGAAAATCCATTAAATACAATTAGAAGGATAAAAAAAATACTTAAAGAAAATAAAATTAATATTAAAGAATATAAAATGGAAACAATTAACAAAAAGTTTTATTCTATAAGAATTGAAATTAAAGGTTTTTATAACACCGGAACAAACGGTAAAGGTGAATCTAAAAAATATGCTAAAGCATCTGCTTATGCTGAATTATTAGAAAGATTAGCAAGCAAAAATTTAATAAACGATTATTTTTTAAATAAGGAAACATTTAGCGAAAATAAACTATATAAATATATGGAGTTTAAAGGATATGAGAATGACATATTAAAATCATTTTTTAATAATGAAAATTACGATAAAGAAAAAATAAGCAGTGAATATAAATTACATAGTTTATTTAACAATCCAATAAAACAAAAAGAAATATTTCTACCAATTAAACTAATATATTGTACTTCTTTATCTAACGGCCTATGTTCGGGTAACACATATTATGAAGCGATTTGTCAAGGTATATGTGAAATATTTGAAAGATATTGTTATAAGAGTATATTAGAAAAAAAAATCAAATTAAATAATTTTAAAATAAGTGAGGATTTACCAATATATGAAAAAATCAAATATTTAGAAAGTCTAAATTATTGTATAGAAATAAAAGATTGTACATTAGGAAAATATCCAGTTGTAGGTGTTTTAATATTAGATAGTACTAAAAAGCATTATATATTTACTATGGGTAGCGATCCTAATATTAATATAGCAATTCAAAGGTGTTTAACAGAAGCTTTTCAAGGATTAAAAAGTGAAAAGGAATTATATAACAAAATGAAATCAATTAATAACAATTATGATAACTTATCAAATAAAGAAAAAATCACCAATTGGTTTAAAAACTACACAAGTAATAACGGAATACACCCAAAAGAAATGCTTATAAGCAATAAAGAATACTCATATAAAAATATAAATATATTCATAGATAAAAATAAAAACATAGATAATTACAATTATTTATTAAAAATTATAAAAGATAACCACCATGATATATATATAAAAGATTATTCATATTTGTCATTTCCGGTTTATAAAGTTTTTATTCCTAATTTATCTAATATTTATACTCTGAATATAGATGAACAATATATAATTTTTAATTATAATATAATAAAGAATATTTTTTATAATATAGAAGGAGAATATACAAAAGAAAAATTGATAATTGCTATTAATGTATTAAAAAAAATACTAGAAATTGACAGATATACTCTTATGAATGTTGGAAATTATTTTCATTCAGAAAAATATATTAAGACAAACTATAATAAAATAAGTTTTGAATTATTTTATGCGTTAGTATGTTATAAAAATGATAATAATTCAAAACCTAGCAAAGATATTAAAAATAATAATATTAAAAAATATTTAGAAAACATCGAAGATAAAAATATTGATTCTAAATATTTATACATAATACATGAATTAAAACTAATTAATCCATCATGTCCAAATTGTAATGAATGTAAATGTAAAAAGACATGCAAATATAAAAATTGGAAAAAAATATATAATATAATGAAAAAAGAAAATATGTAAGAGAGGTTCGATTAATAAAAACTGATGTTTTAGAAATTATTTTTTAACATCAGTTTTAAATAATTTATATAAACTTTTCATTTCCTATTTAAGTTTCTTTTTTTTTACGACTTCGACAGTTCCTTTGTCACCATCAATGGTCAAGTAATCTTCATTCCAAATTTTTTTCATTTGATCTGGACCAATTCCAATAACACAAGGTATTCCGAGTTCTCTTGCAATAATTGCTGCATGACACAAGAAACCTCCAACAGCTGTTACAATTCCAGAAGATTTAGATAATATATGCATCCACTCTGGATCTGTATACCATGATAGCAATATATCTCCTTCACGCCAATCTTTTACTTGATCTATAAATCGTGCATTCACAAACCTAGCTGGTGCAGATATTCTTCCAGGGGAAGAAGGAATCCCTGTAATCATTTCTTCATCTTGTATAAATTGATCTTTAATATCAATTTTAGATGTGACTGGTCTATATTGTAACATCACTAAATGGTTATCTAATATCATCCATTCAAAATCCGCTATATTTGATTCAGATGAAGCAACTTTCTTTTGATAATCTAAAAGTATTTTTCCTATTTCTCCTTCGATACATTTTAAGGTTGTACCTTTGCATTGGTTGTTATTCCAAATTTCTCTAACTGGAGTTACTTTACCAGATACTAATTTTTCTCCATTACCTTTAACATATTCTAAGTAACCACTTTCGCTATCTTTTCCAATCCAAACACCTGCATATTCAGGTTCTATAAACTTTTGAATTATTACAGCCATATTAGGTTGTCCCAAACTATTAGTTGTTATATATTTTTGTAACCTATCATTATTTTTTGAAGCAATAACTTTGTACACATTTTCAAACAATTTATCGTATGAAACATCGATATAAGAATCAAACATCCCTGCAAAAGAGTTTTTACTACCATCCTCGATGTCAGCTGAACTTCTTACAGAATAATTAATATTTTTATCTAAATCTTTAAATAGCTCTTCTGACACGACTTTATTTGTTGTAGGAATGACAATGCTTTCTGGTATAGGTATATTTTTAGTTCTAAGACTTATTAATCCATATGCCTTCCCTCCAACAAGTTTAATAAGTTCATCATCGACACCACATAATTTGAATTTAGCAAGTTCATCTATAGAAATACTCTTTTTATTACATAATTCATAGAATTTTTTATATTCAAACAAATCTTCTATTTCTACATTTAATGGTAATTTATGTTGTACCCTATATTCATCGTCCAATTGGATTAAAAGTGGTTCTATTATAGTTTGATAATAACCATGTTGTTTATCTTGCCATGTTTTTAATACTGAATATTTTTTTAATAATTCATCATTATAATCAATTGTATCAAATTTTGACTCATCCATTATTTTAGCACTGTCTAAAGATAAATTACCTTTGTCATATTGAGCTATTACACTTAGATAATTTTCTCCATATTTATCTTTAATTTGTTGTAATAAATTAACAGCAAAAGATGCTAATTCATCTAAAGATTCTAATAAACCATAATAAACTAAAGCTATTGAAAAATTATTTAATAATTCTTCACCTGTTTTTCCTGCACATTTTCTTATGTAATTATTTGTTTTCTCTCTAAGATTTCTCATTACACTATCTAATTCTTCTGCACTTATATCATTTGATATATCGATATATTTTTTTAGACTATCTAATAATTTTTCATCATTCATACATATAAGCAGTATTCTTTTTGACCAAATATCAATATCACTTGGAAAAAACTTATCACAATGATTAATTTTAAAATCATTAAACTTTTCTAAACTAACAACATTACTCATAATTAATCCTCCTATAGTTCATACTGTAACATTCCCTATTTATAAATAAATAATCGCTTCTATTTAAAACCATATTTTTAATGTTTTCAACCCTATTAATCTTTTTATTTTTTTTAAATTGAAATAATATATTATGTACCTTATTAAGTCGTTTATTATCCTTTATATATACTAAATTATTATCTTTAAACTTTATATTCATATTTAATGATAATATTGAATTTCTTACAAGTTTAAAAACATTTAATCCAAATAAATCTAAATATTTATTTTTTTTAATAAAGTAAAGTGTTTTATATATATTAAACAAATTTTCTGTAGGATATCCTACCATAAATGTTGCAGAAGTAACAATACCAATATTAAAAAAGGCTTTTAATATTGGTTTGATATCTTTTATGTCAATGTTTTTATTCATATCTCTTAATATTCTTTTATTATAACTTTCAATACCCATAGAAATAAACCTACAACCGCTTCTATATAATAATTTAACATTTTCTTCATTCAAAAAAACTTTACTTATTCTTGTTTCCATCATCCAAGTAGTATTAATTTTTTTATCAAGAAAATATTTTGCAACATATAATATTTGTTCTTCAGGAATGCATTCATCTAAGAATACAATGCAATCAAATTTATTATTATTATACTCTTTTAATATGTTATCACATATTTTTTTAGTATCTAACTTTATATAATTACTATAGTAAAAATGATGTGTACAATAATTACATTTATGATAATAACATCCATAATTTAGTAAAACTGGCATAATTCTTTTTCGTGCAAGATATCTATCAAAATTAATGTCACGATAGTCTATAGAATAATTTTTATATTTATCATTTATGTCCTTTTTTATAATATATTCTGTATTATTTTTTAAAATAGTATTAGTAAGTAAGACTTTTTCTCCTTGATAATATTTTATAATATTTAAAAAAGTAACACCATGACCAAATATAATTATTGCATCAACATTATGAATCTTACTAAGAATTAATTTATTCAAATCATATATTTGAGTCAAATAATTGCCACCTAAAATTATTTTAGTATTATGGTTTGTTTCTTTTATTCTTTTAGCATAGCATATTGCAAACGGAAGCTGATATCCATATTGAACACCAAGAAATACTATATCATCATTTTTATACTTTTCTATTGGAAACAAATCTATAAATTTAGAAATATCTTTACTTATATTTATGAGATCATCAATATTTTTTATAATCTTTTTAAAAGAATAATTTCTATCAAAAGTTAAATTATATTGATTTAAGAATTTATTAAATTCTACTAAAAATTTTTTATTAGCTTCTAATAAATTAATTTTTTCATTACGAATATCATCAATAGTATTTTTTATTAAACTATTTTTACATAAAATATCATTAATCAAATAATCTACAAAATCAATATATATATTTTTAATATGATTATTATTAAGATAATTTTTCAAAGATAAATTTCTTATATCTGGATATTGTAATACTTCGCTTGGTAAAGAATATATGTACACCATTATTTATCGTTTAACCTCCTAATTATTTCATTTGAAAAGTTTATATTAGCAATCCATATTTTAATATATAAAAACTTTTCATCTTGAAAGAACTGTATACCTGATAAATTCGATAATTTTTTTTTACAATATTCATAATATTTTTTAGTTTTAACTATTAATGTAATAAAATTTGCTTCTGATTTGAAAACATAAAAATTATCATTGGATTTTAAATAACTATATAAATTATCTCTATTAGATTTTATATATTCGATTGTATTATCAAATACTTTTAATAATTTTTTATCATTTAAGAGTTTGATACAAAGTCTTGATGAATAAGTTGTTATTGAATGTGGAGGAACAATAGTATCCCTAAAACCATTAATTTCTTTTTTTGTTACTAAATATCCAACCCTAAATCCAGATAAGAAATACTTTTTTGAAAAACTTCTTAAAATCATTAATCTGTCATTTTTTAATGCCAATTCAATCAGACCATTTGAATTTTCAGAAAAAGAAATATAGGCTTCGTCTATGAGGATACTTCCTTTAAAATTATTGATAAGTAATTTAATTTGTGAATCAGTAAATTTTTCACCAGAAAACCATCTTGGAGAAGATAAAACTAATAAATCATTTTTATTCGTCTCTTTTTTAAGAAAAATTTTTATGAACTTATCACATGTTTTACTAAATATTTCTTCATAATTAGTATTTAACTTTCTTACCGATCTAGTATACAGACCAAATTCTGGAGTAGCCAAGTATATTTTATTCCAACATTTTAATCCAATAATAGCAGGAATAAACTGACTGCTTCCAGCACCTAGATAAATATATTTTTTATCTACTTTTAGTTTCGTAGAAATAATTTCTAGTAAAGGATCTGAGTATAAATCCATCATATTAAAATTAAAATTGTTATCAAAAAAATCTTTTTGATTTTTATTTATCCATTTTTTTAATATTTTGTTGTTATTCCACACAGACAAAGCCATATATCTCACCTCCAAATTAGCAAGAATCAGAGCAATAATTACCACCAAGTTCAGCTAATTGAACCTCCTTGTCGGAAAATAAATTTGCAATTTTTTTTCTTGAAAATATTTTTTTAATAAACTTTACCATATTATCACCCCCTCTCAATTTTCAGTTTCAATATTTATTCTTTTCTTCGCAGCAATACATATTCTACTATTGTTATTTTCTGTTGCAATTAATTTAAGAAACTCAAACCTTTTCTTATTATTCCATACCTTTTCAAAATTTTCATCTAATAAATTTCCTAATGAATAATTTTTAATAAAAGGGCAACAATATACTTCACCATCACAATCAATAGTACATTTCCCTATTCCTGCAGAACATTTCCAATGTTCTTGTTGTAAATATTTCTTACCTTTAGAGTTTAGCAAATAAACATCGCTACTATCATTTTCATCAGGCATTTCAGCATATAAAAGTTTATTACCTTTATCTAATTTTGATATAATATTTGTTAATTCTTCGTTAAATTTTTGCTTTTCTTTATCAGTAAGTTTCATATCACTTGAAGCATTACCTGAATCTATTAAATTAGATATTTGAATTTTATATACTCCCATATCATATAAATATTTATATAACTTCGGGATTTCATTGTAATTTAATTTTGATAAAACGGAATTAGTAGTAATTCTATATCCTTTTTTTATCATCAAAGATATATTATTTATTGTTTTATCAAAATTACCTTTACCTCTTATTAAATCATGTGTTTTCTTCATTCCATCTATACTTATAAAATAATCTAAACTTTCAACTGGAATATATTTTAATTCTTCTTCTAACTCTTCATTAAAATTCTTTAAAAATATAGCGTTTGTAAATATGTTAACTTTAATATCATTTTTAATAAGATAAGCAACTATCTTTGGTAATGATTTTACCATTAATGCCTCTCCACCTGTTAATGTAACTTCAAATATGTTACTTTCTGTTATCTTTTTTGCTATTTCCATCAATTGTTTCTCTTTTAATTCAACAAAATCCAATTTTCCTAAATAACAATGTTTACATTGAAGATTGCATCTATTTGTTATCTTCCATTGCACTTTTAAAGGAAAATTTAATGAAACATTATCTTCATAATACGCAATATTCTTTATTTCTTTTTTTATTTTTTTAAATTCTTTATTAACTTTAAAACTACTCATATTAAGTTTCTTAGCAATATCAGATAAAGAATTGTAGCTAAAATAGGCTTCTAAAATGTTATAAGTGTATTCATTTACAACATAGTATTTGTTGTTATGTTGGATAATAAATTTATCATCATTAATTAATCTTTTTTTCATATAGTCACCTTTATAATATTTTCAAGATATAAGGTAATAATAAAATCTTTTATATTTGATATATTATTATTATCTTGTACTATTTCATTTGCGGTTTTATTACCATCAAAATTTTTTAAAATTTTATATCCAGTATAATTGATTTTTCTAAGAGGTACCTTAATAATTAAATAAGCTCCCTTTTCCTTTCTTATTAAATAGTTATTCATTATTAACTTCTTATCTTTAATGTTATCCCACACCTTATTTAATTTGTCAATGAGTAATGCATCACATGTATTATTAAAAAACTGTTTGTTTCCTTCGGCATGACAACCACCCTTGCACTTTGAAAAATTTTTACAAATCATACATACATTAGGAAGCCATTTTAAGTTTTGAAACTTCTTAATATTTGATGAGTGTATAATATTAGTAAAGCTATTTTTAAATACATTTCCAATAACATAAGTTGAAGAAGGACATATTTTGACATCACCATTAGCTTCGATTGCATACATAATTTGACCTGCTCCACAGGAGTGAGTTAAATATTCAAATTTAGGAGAGACTTCACAGGGAATAATGCAATTACTAATTGATACATTTTTATAATCCGCAATTATTTTATCAATTTTTTTCAAGTAAGAATCTGGCAATATAATATCAGAATTTTGAGATGCACCTATATAGTTTAGTCTGCCAAAACATAATTTTAAATTTCTATCTTTAACAAATTTTAAAATACTAGAGATATCATTGTCATTAATATTATCTTTGTTTAATGTGTAATTTATCAATATTTTAATATTTGGATACTCTTTAATAATTCTATCTATATTATCAGTAACAATTTTATATGTTCCTGTTTTTCCACATAACTTATCATGAGTTTTTTCTTTGCCATGTAAAGATATACCAATGATATTAACATATTTTAGCAATTCAATATTATCAAATAAATGAACTCCATTTGTAACTAAGGTTTGTTCAAACCCTAAATTATAACCATATCTAAGTAAATCCTCAATATTTTTATATAATAATGGTTCTCCACCTGTATAGTTAATAGATGTTACTCCAAGATTTTTTAATTTTTTTAACAACTCTTTCGCATTTTTCAAAGACATATTATTAATTTTTTCTTTAAATTGAGAACAAAATGAGCAATGTAAATCACATATACCAGTTATTTTTAGATAGATACAAACTGGATATGAAATTGTATTTAAAGAATACTTATAATCCAAATTTACCGATTCTAAAAATGCTTTCATTTTTTTACCTTTTTGTCAACCATAATAATACGACATTGAGTCATATCAGGTCGTAATTCTCTAATATAAATATTACTTTTTTTTAAAATCGACAATATTTTTTTCAACATAATTCAAAATCACTACTATGCCTTTCTTTCTTAACAACTATTATACTATATTTTTTTTAATTTTCAATATTATTATATCTTTTTAATAATATTGGCACCAATTCTTTTAATTTTTCATTGGAAAAATGACCTGTATAATTTATGTAGCTATGTTAACAATTATTATTGCAGTCAGAACAAAGCATTATAAATACATATTTATCTTCATACTACCTCATACTTTTTCAAATATTTTTTGTGTAAGAGTAAATTAAATATTAATTTACTTTATTATACCATATTAAAACTAAAATTCAATTTTATGGGGAAGAAATTTGCTTCAAATATATTATTTTTTAACAAATATAATAGGGCACGAATTGTGACCACAAATTTACTTTATCCATCTATTGTTATTTGGTGTTATTTAATACATTTTACTCGGACTAAATAACACTAAATAACATATAGTAATACTATTTTATCACTTATTTTATAACAAAACAAGGTAACATTTTCAAGTTACCTTATCTTATTTTTTTGCCAATTTTTTAATTTATGAAATTAACTCGTTAATTACAAAATTCGTGACCAAATTTTCTATAATTATTGGTGTATTTTTACTACTATTTTTTTGTGGTTTA
>CANQOV010000034.1 GCA_947625575.1 uncultured Bacilli bacterium
TAAAGAAAAAATCATTGTAAAGTCTTAATTTATAAGATTTTACAATGATAAAAAATTTAATTTATAATTTTAACCTGGAATTTTTTATTTTTTTAATTAAATTTTTTATTTTTCCCTATATATTACTTTAAATTTACATTTTTCATAAATATAATTTAATCAAATTATGTTTTATTTATTTTAATATTTGTGTATAATAAATATTGTTAAGCTTTTATAATATCTATTATTTATTTATAAATAAGTAATAAGACTAAAGGAGGAAAAATATGTATACATGTAAAATAGATCAAAAAAATATTGAAATTTTTTATAATGAAAATGATTGCAGTACAGTTCCAGTTATTATATTAAATACTTTTAATAATGAAGGTAATGAAGTGTGGCAAGAATGTCAAAAACAAAAGATAAAAGACTTTATATTAGTAGCTATTTCGGAAATAGATTGGAATGATGATATGACTCCCTGGGAATGCCCGCCACTATACAAAGGAGATAGTTATTGTCATGGTTATGCAGATAAACATTTAAAATTAATCGAAGAAGAAATTACTCCAACAGTTCAAAAATATATAAATGATAAATTACAGAAAAAAATAGCTTACTTTGGTATTGCTGGCTATTCGTTAGGAGGACTATTTGCAGTATATTCTGGCTATAAGACAAATATATTTAAAAGAATTATTTCTGCATCGGGTTCAATGTGGTACCCTAATTTTTCTGAATATGTAATAAGTAACAAAATCAATAAAAATATCGATAAAATTTATTTTTCTCTAGGAAATAAAGAAAAAGAATCAAAAATAAAACTACTGCAAACAGTAGAAGATAAAACGAAAGAAATACAAAATCACCTCGGTCAAAATATAACTTCGGTATACGAGGAAAATGAAGGAAACCACTTTCAAGATACTACATTAAGAGTTGTAAAAGGGATCAAGTGGATCTTACAATAAATATTTAATTAAAGAATATAAAATCATTAGATCTTAAACATCTAATGATTTTTTATTATTATATATTAATCTTTTTAATTCTTTAGTAGAATCAATAATATTTTCCTGTGCTAATATCGGTCTAATCATAGCATAACCATCTATTTTAATACCCTCTAACATAGGAATCGTATTTTTGTTAATGCCGCCTATTACTATAACCGGTATTGAAGAATAATCTGCTATTTTTCTTAACTTATCAACACCTACTACCGACGCATCCTTTTTAGTTGTTGATTTATATATAGCACCAACTCCCAAATATGATGCACCATCTTCAATTGCCTTTTTTGCTTCACTAAGATTTGTTACAGTTACACCTATTATTTTTTCAGGACCTAAAATTTTTCTTGCTTCCAAACAAGATATATCATTTTGTCCAATATGTATTCCATCAGCTTTGATATTTTTTGCAACCTCAAGGTTATCGTTTATAATTAATGGCATATTATATTTATCAGTTACTTTTTTTATTCTAGATGCAATTTGAAAGAACTCGTTATAATTTTTCCCTTTTTCTCTAATTTGGACTATTGTAACGCCACCTAAAATTGCTTGCTCTACACAATATTCAAGTGGATAATCAATATTTATTTCACTATTCGTGCATAAATATAAACTATAATCAATCATGTTTTATCAATACCCTCTTACTAACTATTATTTTCTCTGGTTCATTATTTTTAAAAATATAATTTGAAAATTCATCATTGTTTGCTTCAACAATATTATTAGGTAAATTATATTTAAATGCTTTACTTAATTCTTCAAGCTTATTTTTATCTACAATATTACTAAAAACAGTACAATCATAAATATCTTTTAGTCTATTTTCGGTTTTACATAAAAATAGTGCTTCTGGCGTTATGGAATAGTATTTAATGCCATTATGATTTTTAGGAATTTCAGAGAAACTTAATTTACTAATTAATGGAGAATTATGAATATATTCAACTGATTTTCTATTATTTTCATTAATAAAATAATCTTTTTGAGTAATGGATCCATCTTTTTCTTTCACATACATAAAAACAGTTATCGGAATATCAATAATATCTTTATAGTACATTTTTAACATTATTCTTTTTGTTCCATCACCGCGTTCACCTATTTTTCGTTCAAACAAAAAATTATAATCATCACAAATTCGTTCCAATTTTTCCAAATGTTCCATATTTATAAAAATATCTAAATCATGATGATATCTCTCTAAGTCTCTATCAACCAACAAATATGCAAGGATTCCACTAGTATAGTAATACTCAATATTGTTCTCATTAAGCATTTTGTTATATTCGTCAAATATCCTATATATCAACGCATGATTTTCATCCAAATGATAGTAATTAGGATCAATTCCCATATTCACCAACCATAAATATCTGTTATGTAAATAATCAACATTTACTTTGTAATGTTCCGCAATTAATTCTAATCTATCTGTACAACGATTTTCATCACTCATATTGATATATGTATTGTACAATAAAATATCTAATTTATCTCTTTCACTCATAATTATCCCTCTATGGAAACGGATGAGGCATCTCCGTTAACTCTTTATTATGTTTTAATTTCAATTTCTCTGGTACAAGAAAAAATCGTTCTGCCCCTAGCCTCGGGTATATATGACTTTTATTTAAATCAATTAAACTTGGAGCAATAACCTTAACAACCTTAATACCAGTTTTCTTGATATCATCAGTAGTTAATTCTTTATAATATACATCTATATTTTGAGATTTTAAATTTTTTAATAAGTTGTTAAATGATACAACTTCTTTTTTATAATTAATTGATTCACTATTAAATAATAATTTTTTAAAATTATCGCCTTGATAATATAAAAAGTGTTCATATAACGTTTTTATTTTTTTAGGATCACCTTGTCGAGCATCCATTATATTTAAAGAATAGAAATAAGTGAATAAACATTCTTTTAATGATTTATTAATGGCATAATCAGAATTTATACTAGCACATGCACCTATACCATAATGTATATGCTTCTTTTCCTCTTTATAAATAATAGATAAATAAATAGGAACTTTAATATCAGAATACAATTTGTAAATTTTTATATCATATTCTTTTTGTATTTTCTTTATCAATTTTAAATTTTCACCATCTAAAGTTTCCAAATTAATTTCAGGTGGATTCAGGCGTTGCATAAAATTAACCATCAATGCATCTCTCTCTATCAATTCTAACAATCCACTTTGTATGCATTTATCTAATGTAAATCCAGCGGCCATGCCTGTTGAAGTTGTTTCTGCGACTGTTTTATTTAAATCATATGGTAAATATATCAAACTAGCAGGCCAGTATTTAAATTTTTTTCTACTATCAATATTATAAATTTTTGTCCACTCTATTTTTTCTTTATTTGGATTTAAAAACAAACCTAATTTATCATACTGTTCTTTACTATATGTAAAAAAGTTATCAAAAGTATTTTCTTTTCTTAAATTTATTTTCGTACTCTTTATAATCTCTTTTTTTGGAATATAAGACATACAATAACGTTCTAACGCTTCTGCTAAACAACTAGTCATAGCAATTTTTTTATTTTCATTTACACCTAAACCGCCACTAGAAACTTCTCTACTTAATCCAAATAAATCAACAGTATTTGCACTTAAACATTGATACATGAAAAGATTATATTTATCTAGTTCATGACGTTCCAACATAGCATTTACTATTCCAAACTTATCACTAAATATATCGGCTAATCCTTCATACTCTTTTCCTAAAATACTTATAATTTCTTTTCTATTTAAAATTAGCTTATTCTTTTCCATCATTTTCACCTGGCACTTTTAATATTGAATGTTTAACCATTTCTCCATTTTTATATATTTCAATTATTTGATTATTCTTCAAATCCTTCATATATTTTTCAATCAATGTGTTACACTTTTTCCTAAACATTTTTTTATATATGTTAAATGTATATATACTATTAGATTTAATTCTTTTATAAAATGACTCTTCATCAAACTTTGAATTTATTAACGGACCAATTAAATATGAATTTTTAGTTTTGGCAATCAATATTGACTTATCTTTTAAATTTCTTTTTTTTAAGTAATCACTATAAAACAAATAATTATTTTTTAACATGCTTAAGGCTCCTGTTTTCTTGTTTAGTCATTAACTTTTGTGCTTCATCATTGAATTTTTCTAAATTATTAATTAAATTTTCTTTTTCTTTTGTCTTATCATTAACACTTATGAACCACTTACCTATACTTGTATTCATAAATTTTTCTATTTCATCAAATGTCCTGCTTTGTTTTGTCTTATATAATGGATCGCATACTTTGAAACCATCTTGATCATAACCTGTAAGTAAAATTGCATGATAAGCACCTGAACCCTCACCCGCTAATATAACTAAATCACCATTTTGTAATTTTTGCTTTAAAACATCAACGGTTATATCCATGCCATTTACAATTTTTGTACCATTATTTTCTGCATATTTTAAATATTCTTTGTATTCATCCATTGCAAATTTAAAATCCTCCTGATTAATAACCCCTTGATCATTCTTAAATAATTCTTGATTTTCATGACAAATTGTAGTTTCTAAACCATTTTTTGACATATAAAATGCTAAAGCTGAAAATGGTGTTCCATCCATATATTTTGAACCATATAGCCTATATAATCTTCTTTCGTCATACCAATTCGCCTTTGGAATAACTTTATAGTATTCCAATACCATCATCATACAAACAATAGCACAAGTATCTCCTCTTTGTTTATATGGTCTTACATCTTTATCCATATTATTTTTCCTTTCTTCTTTTAATCTTTCTAATGAACTTATGATTATATCATTGTTAAACTCATATATGTAACCATTATTTTTTAAAATTCCACTATTATTAAGATATTCTAAAATCTTTCTTCTAAATAAGAATCCAGAAATTCCAATTAAATTAGAAGCAATTAATTTTTCGTCTAAATTATCATAAATAATAATGTCTCTAATTGCTTTTCTATCTGGATGTTCAAGAGTAAAGTAAAAATGTTGAGTTTTGTAATATTCAGGTATTCTGTAATGTTTAATATCTTCTAAAAGTTCTCTCTCAGTCATTGATAAATTATTCTTAAATTTCTTTTGAAATCTAGAAGCAAATATTTTTTCATCATTAGCATGATATTTTTTTAATAGATAATTCTTAAACTTTTGAGTATCAGTATCATTTGTTTTAAGCAAATATATGTAATATAAATGGTCAATTTGATATTGAGCAAAGAAAGTTTCAATTGGCGGGGTAATTAACATTATATTTAAGTTTTCTGCCGAAACATTTTCATCAGTAACTCCAATATTTTTACAATTATAATCCAAATACTTTTTAATTGAGCCTGACATTACAAGTGTCGCTTCGTCGACTAAACAAGAAGTTGAATAAATATTTATAATATCATCCAATTCTGCTGGTGATAATTCAGTAAAATTCTCACGAATAATTTTATCAAAAGCAGGTTCTAATAATAATTCATAATAAGTATTATGCCAGTTCCATCTTGTTTTTAATCTATGTAAAAATTCCATTGGACTTTGATATAATTCTTTTTCCATCAAACTACTTATCTCTGGATTGGACTCCGCGTAATATCTGTTAGCATTAAATAATTGTCTCTCCATAACTTCATCAATATTACTTTTTAAACTTTCTGGTATTATTTTACTCTTTATATTTTCCATTTATTAAACCTCCCTATAAAGCCATAGTAATACTATGACTATAAATTTACATGATAACTATGCAGTACATAACATATCATATTTTTTATTAAATTTTCTCATTAATTTTCTCATAATAGTTAATCACCTCCTTCTTTGTTTAATAGTTTTTTTACAATGAGTTCCCTATAAACTCATAATTCAGTGGTACTATTTTTTATTGAATTCCTTTATTTTTCTTTTTGCCAAACTTGTTTGAGCTTTATCTATCCAATCTTCTCTTGGTCCATAAGATAATTCATCAGTGACAATTCTAACTCTATCTTTGTTTCTTAATGCATAATCTATTGGCACAAACTCATCATTTACAAATACTCCTACCATTGTATTTCCTATATCCGTATGTATTTTATATGCAAAATCTATTGGTGTAGCCCCTTTTGGCAATTCTATTATATCACCCTTTGTGGTATAAACATAAACTTTGTCCGCAAATAATTCAGTCTTTACTTGATTTACAAATTGTTGATTATCTCCGAACATGGAATTAATTTCTGTTAATGATTTGAAAAATTGAAATTTTTGTTTTAAATCATCTTGCATTACATCTCTTGCTTTTCCCTTTTGTTCATCCCAGTATGCGGTTAAACCAAAGGATGCTACTTTATCCATATCAAAAGTTCTAATTTGTGTTTGTACTAACCTATCATCAGGCCCAAAAACTGTTGTATGTAAACTTTGATACAAATTTGTTTTTGGGTTACAAATATAATCTTTAAATTTATCATTTATTGGATGATACTCATTATGTATTAAATATAATGTTCTATAGCAATTTTCTACTTCATCTACCATTATTTTAAGTGCCAACAAATCATGTATATCAGATAATTTATGACCCTCATTTAATCTTTTATATATGCCATAAATATTTTTAGTTCTTATCTTTATCTCATTAGGTATGTTTTTATCATTTAATAAAGTTTTTATTTTATATAACATTTCTTTTAAGCAATCATTGCTCGATTCTTCTAATCTTAATTTTCGTTCTTCTATTTTTTTATACATATCTGGTTTAAGATATTGTAATGATAAATCCTCTAACTCTGATTTTATTCTATAAGCACCTATATAATAAGCAAGTGGAACAAATATTTCCATAGTTTCAAGTGCATTTTCTTTTTGCTTAAATTCCGATTTAAATTGTAATGTTCTCATGTTATGAAGTCTATCAGCCAATTTAATTATAATTATTCTTACATCTTCAGTTATTCCCGTTATTATTTTTCTTGTATTTGCATAATTCTGATCTTTTTTAGAAGAAAAATTCATTTTTGATAATTTTGTTACACCATCTACCAAATTAGCAATATTTTGATTAAAATCATGTGATATATCTTCTTTAGTAATGTTTGTATCTTCTAAAGTATCATGAAGTAGTCCAGCACATATTGTATCTCTATCTGCATGCATCTCTGCCAAAATATATGCAACTTTTAATGGATGACTAATATATGGTTCACCACTTTGTCTCATTTGCCCCTTATGCAATGTATCAGCGTATTCGTAAGCTCTTTTAACAATTTCTACTTCTTCAGGATTATATTCTCTTAATTTATTCAATAAATCTTGTAATGTAATACTGTTATTCATTAAAAACACCTCCTACAAATAAAATAACGGTGCCAAAAAACACTATATTATAATGTAATTTTGGTCACCGTTATTATCTTATTACTAATTAAGTCTAAAAGAGAACATGAGCAAATAATGTTAGTATAATATTTATTCCTAGCACTGATTTTTTTGATTAAATCTAATAATTCCATTATAGAATCTTTTTTCATGCAGCCTCCTACTCAAATTAATTAAATTATATTTTAGCATACTTTTAATATCTGTCAATAGTTTTTTTTAAATAAATGTTGATTATTTTAACATTTATCTACTTAATTTAAAATCATCTTTTTCCTTACTATCATAATCTAATTCCGAATGTTTCATTCTAACATATTCTTTTTCAACTCCAACATAATCAAATAATTTTTCTTCACTTGAAGTATCTAATGATATATTAACTACATCTTTTCTAGTAAAATTTTTATTATCATACTGTGCCATTATTTCGTTAGTAGTTGCTTCTTTTGCTTTATCATTACCAAATAGTAGTATCTGTCTAAAAAACGTTTTTATTGCCTTTAAAATAGCTTTTATTTTATTTTTTAAAGTTCTATTTTCATTTTCCAACTTTTCATTCTTATATTGCAAATATTCTATCTCATTTTCTAAATTATTTTTCTGTCTTTTTATACTTCTATAACTATAAGAATAATTATC
Organism: uncultured Bacilli bacterium; assembly: GCA_947625575.1. GTDB lineage: Bacteria > Bacillota_I > Bacilli_A > RF39 > UBA660 > UMGS1572. The sequence goes on from CANQOV010000034.1 coordinate 8,038, forward strand.
TATTTCTTTATAAATATAATTTAACTTAGGTTGCATATCCATAATTTTTTTAGACTCTTTGATAACATTATTCATACTATCAAAAGTATCTTTTTTTATTTTTACATACTCTTTATTTAGTAAGACTTCTTTACTTGTTTTCATTTTCTCATTAAAAACCTCGAGCGATTTATTTAATCTTTCATTTTTAACATTTAGTTCATTATTTAATTTTCTAGTTATCTTTTTGAACTCTTTTAAATTAATATTTTCATTATCAGAATTTTTAATTCCTCTTTCTAAATCATATCCTTTACTAATTAATCTCTTATGATACTTATCTTGCAGCTCGGATAAATGATTTTTGTCTTTAATATATTGTTTCTTTGAAATAGTATATCTTTCAGAATTACTCCTTTTATCTAACTTTTTTACAATTGGGATTACTACACAATGAATATGTGGAGTTTTCTCATCTAAGTGTACTGTTGCATGTAATACCTGATCTTTCGTATAACCTAAATCATTATAGACAAAATCCATACAAGTATCAGCCCAAACTTTTATATCTTCTCTTGTCATATCTTTAAAGAAAGTATTAGTTGCAGTAAATAAAAGTTCATCCGCAACTACATTTTTGCTTTTATCTAATATTTCTCTAAATGTTCTTTTTCTATCTTCCCTCTCTGTTTTCATTCTTTCTTCAAATTCTTTTTTATACTCAATCGTCTTATTATAAAAACCTCTAACATATTTTTCTGTTAGAGGTACTAATTCTATATTATTACTAGATAATTCTTTTTTAATATCTGGATTGGATTTATATGACTGTTTTTCCCTCTTATTATGAGAACCTATTCCAGCCAAATCATTTATAGTCATAATTGGTTGACTTCTAAATATTGCATAATTTAAATTCATTTATCATTCCTCTCTTTCTAAATATACATAGCAAAAAAAGATATGCAACTAAACATATCTTTACTAATTTCATAACCTTTAATTAAAAATACTTAAAAAAATTACTTGTCGTTATAATACCAAAACGAGGGCACTACTTATATTATATATTAATTGATATTATAATATTTAGATTATAATCAATGTTTTCTTTTCCAGTTAGATTTAAATTAAATAACTTATTTTTTATTTTTCCTTTAAAACAAAGCAAGTCAGTTTGATTAACATTATTTGTCATTTGTCCTAAACTAGATTAATTCTATCTTTAGTAATTCTTATCTTCCTATTAGTATTATTACTATTTATAGTTTTAATATAAAAGAAAATCACCTAACTCAACTGCTTTGAATTAGGTGATGCACATTATATGGCAACACTCAACACTAGCATATTGAATGTTCCTTTTTTTATTTTATGCAAGTTTCCTTGACAAATACATCATAACATAAAAAGGCGCTTTTATCAAGTACGTTATCTATTTTGATAGTGTTTCCAAAGTGTGGAGATTTGGAAAGATATCCATTATAAACAAATAAAAATGGTTAAAACCTAAAAA
>CANQOV010000035.1 GCA_947625575.1 uncultured Bacilli bacterium
GTCGCTAGAGTTTTATTTTTATTTGGTATTACATCTGGCTTTATAACAAGATTTGTTGATTCTATTCCGTCTTCAAACTTGCCATACCAAAATCCTGTTAACTCTTTATCTCCAAAAGTAAATGCCGGATGAGTATATGTACTTATTCCATTTTTTATTTCTCCATTGGTTTTATCTTCACAAGTTTCACTTGTCCCATCACTATTATTGATGTTATCTACACATTTTACTGTTCCTGTTGTTTGGGTGCCTTTTTCAAACATTATTTCTATTTCTTGTTCATTTGTTGTTTCTCCTCCAGTTAAATTTGCATTAAATATTCTATATTTATATCTTGGTATCCACACCCACATACTGTTAATAATATTCATATCTATTGGTGTATCTGGTTTTATTTCATTTCCTTTTTTGAAGTCATAATCAATTAGTAATCCGCTTTTATTTTTTAAACTTCCATTGTTATAGATTTCTTTTACTTCATCATCTGTTAATACTCTTTTATATATTTGAGCTTTAGACATGGTATGATTTCCATTTCTACTTGCAACATTATCTCCTAAATAATATTCTGAAGATAATTTTGGAATTTCAAATTTAGGATTTAAGCTCTTTTTAGCTTGTAAATCTCCATTAAGATATAATCTAATTTCACTTCCATCAAATACCATTGCAACTTCATACCATTGATTATATTTTATTTCCTTTGCTAAATGAGTATTAGCTTTTCCTTGGTAATATGTTCCAAATTGAATATAAGTTACATTAGATTCTGAATTATATAAAAATTGTACAAATAAATTAGCACTGGCAGTATTTCCTAATTTAAAAAAAGCATCACAATATGTAGAATCACCACCGCAAGGGGTACCTGCTGGTTTTTCATTTATTTTTACTTTAAAAACAGCTGAAAAAGTATTGCCAAATGTTTCTTCTTTCAATGCAGGAAGATTGATTGTTTTAGATGATCCTTTAAATTCTGCTCCCTCTTCTGTGATTGTTACATTATTTCTTATTACACCATGATTATTATTACCTGATAAATCTAATACTTTGGAATTATCTAACGTTACAGCATTAGCCCACCTTTTTTCTTCATAGTTATACCAGTTATCTTCATCTGCTTTTACCCATCTTTCTTCTTTCTCATCATATATTACTGGTATCATGTTATCTAATAGTACTGGTGGATTAACATATTCAGTTTGTGGATTAACACCTTGTTCTAATTCTTCTACTGCTACATTTATTCTAAATTTATATGTCTCTGGCTCAATTATTAAACTTCCTCCTTCTATATCTCCATAATCTCCAAAGTCACTTACTGTGTCCATTACCCAACTTCTTAATCTATATGTATTAGCAACATTTGGTTTTACTTTACTAAAAATTAGACTATCTTCATATAATATCCTTTTTGTTTCGTCTTCATTATATAGACTTAGTTCACTTACTTTTGTTGTTTGTAATACTTCTAATTCATCCTCATCTGCCATTTTTGTTAGATTTACTTTTACTAATTCTCTACTTATTTTACTTTCTTCTATTTCTTCTAAATAGATATTATATTTTATAATACTTGAAGTTTTATATTTACCCTCAACACTAAATTCAAAGTATGGCACTTTTGCTAAAGCTTCTTCATCACTAGTATAAGTTTTTTCTAAATTTATTTCGTTCTTCTCTTTTAAATGCAACTCAAAAGGATTTGCCTGTAATTCATTTTCTTTATCTCCAGTTAGAATTATTTTATACAAGGCAAAACTTCCTCCAATTAGCAATACTAATAGTATTAATCCTCCGATTAGGATTATATTTTTTCTAGTTGCCCCCCCCCCAGACTGTTTTTTTATTTTCCATAGTTACCTCGTTTTCTACACATACAAAAATGTGTTATTCTCTATTTATATAATAACACATTTTTACTTGTTTTGAAATAGTTCAGTATTTATTTGATTTAAAAAGTTTTTTGATTTGAGATATAATCCTGTATATTGATTATAGTAGTTTTCTAAAAATTCATTTATTTCATATTTGTTTTTGTCTGTTATATTTAATTCTTTTATTTTAGATATATCTACGTAATAAAACATTTTTATTAATTTTATAGTTTTAATATCTACAATATATTCTTGGTTATAGCAATCTTTACATAAATAACCACCAGCGTCAGCATTTATAGTTATTAAATCAGTTGTTTTTCCACATTTACTACATTTATCTAAAACTGGTAATACACCTAGAAATGATAAATATTTTATTTCTACGATATTAGTTATTATCATTGGATCAAATGAAGAATTTATTTTTAAGATAGCACTTTCTAATATATTAAATACTTCTTCATTATTATAGTTTTCCATTACTTGACTGGCTAAATCTAATAGATATGTCAAATAACCTATTTTTGATAAGTCATTTTTTATTGATTTTAGTTCATCTAATATTTCTACATCTACTAATAAAGATAAGCCATCCTCTTTATAATAAATATCAAATATACCATAAGTTAATTTAGTACTTACTATTCTTAATTTATTTTTTATATTTCTACAACCTTTTGATAATACACCAATTTTACCATATTCTTTTGTTAATATTGTTAATATTTTACTACTTTCTTTATAGTAAGTTTCTTTAATTATTATTCCTTTTATTTTCTTTATTTGCATCTTGAGTGTTCTCCATTTGTTTTAATAATATATAATATCTTAAATCTCCAGTTTGTTTAAATGCGTTCCATAAAAATTTGTCCATAATATCACCCAATATTATTATGGGATATTATTCAAAATCTGATTCAATTATATTTAATTCTTTTAAACTATTTTTTTTATCTCGCCAATTAGGGATTGTTTTGACATATAATTCTAGATAAACTTTCTTGTTGAGATAATTTTCTATATCTAGTCTTGCTTCTTTACCTATTTTTTTTAACATTGTACCATTTTTACCTATTATTATACTTTTTAAGTTGTCTCTATCTACAATTATATCTGCATTTATGATAGCTTTTCCTTTAGTAAATTCTATATTTGTTACAAGACAAGTTACACTGTGGGGAACTTCATCATAAGTGTTTTCTAAAACTTTTTCTCTTATTAATTCTCCAATCATATATTTTTCATCAATATTAGTTATAACATCATCAGAGAAATATTTGACATTATCTTGAAGATTATTTTTTATAACTTGTAATAAAGTATCAATGTTGTCATTTTTTAATGATGATATAGGGACAATGTCTAAAAAGTCATATTCATTTTTTAATTCATTAATTAGAGTTAATAATTTTTCTTTTTTGATTTGATCTATTTTATTTAAAACTAATATTACTCTTTTTTTATCTTCTTTTAGTTTTTTTAAGATTTTTTTATCATTATCTTTATATCCTGTTATGGCATCTATTAAGAATAAGACTATATCATTATCAAAACTATCTAAAGCTTTTTTATTTAGGACTTCTTCTAGTTTAGTGTTAGCTTTTTGGATACCCGGTGTATCAACAAATACTATTTGATAGTCTTTATCATTATATATACCAAAGATATTATTTCTTGTAGTTCCTACTTTAGTGGATACTATGGCTATTTTTCTTTGCATTATTTGATTTATTAAAGTGCTTTTTCCAACATTAGGACGTCCAACGATACTTACAAAACCACTTTTCATAGATTACTCCTAAAAGGATTTGGACATAGTTGTAGCATTGTATAACAGTATTTATTACCTTTTTTATCATAGACATAGATTAAGGTATCTTCTTCGAAATAGTTAACAAACATTTCTCTACAGATCATACATGGCATGGCAACATCATCACTAGAGTTCATGATATGTATTTCTTTAAAATCTCCTTTTTTATAACCATTTGTTATAGCATTACAAATTGCTACTCTTTCTGCACATATAGTTCCTCCAAAAGATAAAGTTTCAACATTTACACCTTTAAATTGTTGATTATCTTTCATTACGACAATAGCACTTACTTTAAATTTAGAATATGGTGCTTGAGCATTATTTAATAAGTTTTTTAATTGTTCAATCATATAAACCTCCGATTAATTTTATTATTGGCTCTATAAAAATAATAATACCTATTATTATAGCTATAAGAGAAAGGATTGTTAAAGAAGCACTGGCACAATCTTTAGCTATTTTGGCTTTTGGATTATATTTTTCTGTTATTAAATCTATGGTGTTTTCTATAGATGTGTTAATCATTTCTAAAGATAGTATTACTCCTGTTAAAAATATTACTATTATTAGTCTTGTAATACTTATTTTTAAGATTATACCTAGTGTTATAGCAATTAAGCCTATTATTAACATTATTTTAATATTTATTTCAGTTTTAAAAGCATATTTTATTCCTGATAGGCTATATTTAAAAGAATTTATAAATCTTTTAAAGCCTTTATCTCTGACAAAATTTTTTTCCATTTAAGATTTTTTCCTGAAGAGTGAACATTTCTTGTTCATCTTGCTTTGTTTCATGGTTATATCCTAAAAGATGTAGTAAGCCATGGATTGCTAGAAAACATAGTTCTCGATAAGTGCTATGGCCATATGATAGGGCTTGCTCTTCTACTTTGTCATAAGAGATATAAATATCTCCTAGAAGAGTTATTTTATTTTTGATATCTTGATAGTCTTCTAGAGCAAAACTTATAACATCTGTTGGATTATCTATAGAACGATACTCTTTATTTAGTTTTTGAATATAGTTATTATCTACAATTATTATATTAAAGTTTATTTTAGATAATTTCAAATATTTTATAGCATGATTTAAAATCTTTTTTAAATATTTTTTATGTTTTTTACTTGCTAAATTATTTTCATCAATAATAGTATATTTTTTTAATGTACTAAAAACCATATTAAACCTCCAATTAAGATAAGTGATAAGATATTTAAAACTATTTCTTTTACTTTAGATTTTTCTTTTAGTAAAGAGTTTAGTTTAGATACTATTTTATATAAATAATAACCTAGTGTTGCTCCAATTATGTTTAAGATTATATCATCTATATCAAAAATTCTACCTATCATACTTTGGGTTGCTTCAATGAATAAAGACCAGATTGAAGATAAAATTATTATTTTCCAACTTTTATCTATTTTTGTATACATTGTTGCAAAAAAACCAATTGGTAAGAATAATAAGACATTACCAATTATGTTTTTATAAAATAAGTAACTACCTATGTCATATCTAAATATTTCTTTAAAGGGTATGTAGTTATGACTTCCAAAACTAACATCTTGGAAAGTCACAACTTGGAAAAGAAATAAGACATATACTAAAAAAGCTAATTTAATTATTTCTTCATAAAGAACAAATCTTTCTTTATTTTTAATGATATAGATTATTCTAAGAGAAGAAAATATGACTACAGATATAAATACCATGGGCCAAGAATTTTTTATTAATTCAATAGCAACATCCTTCATATTAGAAACCATAACAAAACCTCTATTCTTGTAGAGGTATTGTAGAGTCTTTTATTAGGGCAATATCTTCATAAACTTTGAAAAATACCTCTATGTCCATTTTAACACTATTTGTATTAATTTTCAAAGTTTTTTGGCTTATTATATAACTATCTGGTTGTAAGGTTTTTTCTAGACTTTTTTTAGCAGTTTTTTCTAGTGATGATAGAAGTTGTTGTTTGGTATATTTTTTGGTTATGGTTGTTTTATTGGGGATATTTTCTTTTTTTAGAGTAAAGAAAGCAAATTTAATGTTTTTGGTAGTTGGTTTTGTATTTTTTTTAGTTATTTTTAATAAAGTTAGGTCTTTACCTAAAATATTTATTTGATATTTTAGAGTACTAGTTTTAGTATTTATTTCTTGTTCATAGTTAAAGTTTTTACTTATTAGTAATTTATACCAGACTTCAGCATAGACTTTTCCTTTTGAGGAAGTTGTTCCTACAATGTTATCATTTCTTGTGATGTAACCACTTACTATGATATCTCCTTTTTGGACATAGTCGCCATTATTTTTTATTATTGAACCTTTATCAATATCCATATCTAAAATTAAACCATTTTTTTTAGCTATTATATCTTTTGGAATATCTTCTATTTTATCTTTGGTGCTAATTATTCTTGGTATAGCAGATATTTCTAGGTGAACACCATTATTTTTTATTTCGATCCACTCGATAGAGTTTTTGTTTTCTTCTTTGATTTTGGTGGATATTTTTTTTAAAGTTTGATAATCTTTTTTTAGGCTATATAAAGTTAGATTGTTTTTAGTTATTTCTTTAGTTATTAACTTTTTTAAGTTATTATCTTCAACATTTATATCGATAAAAAAGATTATGTTTGATAAAAATATTAATAATAAAATACTACATATTAAAAATATAAAATATGTCTTATATTTTTTTAGTAAAAGATAGATTTGTTTTTTACCAGATATTTTTAAGATATTTATTTCGTAAGTAGTCTTTATTTTTTTTATTTCATTATAGGAGGGATAGTCTATTAATAAGATTATTTTTTTAGGATAATATTTAATATCATAAATATTTATTTTCTTTTTGATTAGTTTTAATAAGAATTCTTTTACTCTTTTACCTTTTATTTCTATTAAGTAAGTATTTCTCATATTAATGCATCTCCATATGTTCAATAGTACCTGTTATTAAAACTTCATTATCTAAAAGTTTGTTTATTATTAAATTATTACCTTTTATTTTTAAGATAAAGTCTTTACAATCGATAATTATGTTATTGTCATCAAAAGTTAATATGTCTTTATAATTAGTGATATCTATACTATTTTTTATAAGAGTTATTTTTAGTTGTTCATCTTTTATTATTGATAATATTTTTTTAAACATTTTATCACCAATAAAAGTATATGTCTTTTGGATAAAAAAAAGATTGTTTCTAATTTTGTTTGTTATTAGAAGCAATCTTTTGATAGTCTTTATATTGTTGTTGTTTATGAATTTTATTATAGCCTTCATTAAACGTTTCTTCTGATAAAGGGGTTATGATAACTGGTTGTTCGTTGATAATTTTTAGTGGTTTTAGTGGTTTTGTTTGATTTTTCTTTACTATATATGTAGATATAACATCTATTATGTTGCCTATTATGGTAATAGCAAAGATAAAGGTTGTTGATTCAATTAAGTTTAATAAAGCTTTATTTTTATATACTTCACTTCTTAGGGTAACATTTATGTTGTTTTTAGTTATTATATCTAGAGTAAGTATAAATAGAAAGATAATAATTAAATGAGAAGAGATGTTGATTGTTTTAGAAAATGGGGTTATTTTTTTATCTATTATAATTCTTACAAACCAGATAGTAGATATTAAAATCATACAGATATATGAAATATAGTTTGGAAAATATAGAGCTGTCATTATTTTTTCTACAATAGTATCCATTAAGTTAGATAGTGATGATGAATAGTATATTATTGTAAGAATACTTATAGAAGCATACGCTATTCCAATTATAATTTTTAAGAATTTTTTATTTAGTTTAGTGTTGATAAATAGTACTACAATTGTTAATATTAAAACAAAAAATAAAGATAAGAAAAAGGGAGATGATATGATTATTTTAAATAAATTAAGTAGTGTATTTAAAATATTTGTGTTTTCTTCCATTTTCTCACCTTCTTATCTTTTTATTTATTCTTGATTGAATATAAAGATTGTTTGTTTATCGTTGGTATGTTTTTTACATGTTATTAGAGTCATTACTGTTTTGTTAAAATCTCTAAAGATTCTAGCTGTACCATCTTTTTTTTGGTCATATTTACTGACTAAACGATAAGTGTATTTTTTATCTTTATAGTAAACATAGGCTATATCTCCAACTTTTAGTTTGTTTAAATCGCTAAAAAAACAGTTCCAAGCATTACCTGTGTGACCTGCTATAATGAAGTTTCCTTTTTTGATATCGGGGTATTTAGATGTTGGCATGATAGCTATATTTTTATTGATGTTGTTCTGTTTAGATTTTATATCCGCAAAACCTCTTTTAAGGTTTATTTTAGGTATTTCTAATCGACCTATATAGTATGATTGATCAACATAGGTATCTTTGTTATTATCTTTATTATCTTGCGGAGTTTCGGTTTGTTCTTCCGGTGGAGTTTCTTCTGTGTTATTAGGATCTTCGATGTTTTGAGGCTCATTATCTATTTCAAAAGCAATACGTTCAAATACTTCATGTTTTCTTGCTAAAAAATAATTACTTGATAATATTAATAGACCTATTAAAATAAGACATAAAGCAAAATATACTCTTTGTTTTTCTTTGTTTCTTTCCTTAGATTCTTCTTTCATATACGCCACCTATTATCAATATTAGTTTACAACATTTTATTTTATAAGTAAAGAAAAAAGAGCGAAGAGCTCTTTATCTATGGTACGATTAGCGTTTGAGTTACATCACTGCTGGAATTAACGTTTACTAAAAATTTATAAGTGTATATTTCTTGTTTAGAAGATTTAGTTGTAGAAGAATCTATCCAGCTTCTTAAACGATATGTACTAGTTATTTCTTTATTACCATTTTTATGTTCATGGGTAATATTAGCTAATACTTTAGCGTTTTCTCTTGAACTTGAGGCTGTTAAAGAACTTAATAGTTCATTAGCAACCATGGTTTCTTTATCATCATTAACCATTACTAAATAAAGTCTTAAGTAAGATTCTGGCAATTGTTGTTTATCTTCTTGGTCTTGTAAAGAAATGTTTATTTCATATGGCATTTTAATTCCAACATCATCTTTTTTATTGGTAGAAGCCGTTGTTGTTACTTTAAATTCAAAGTAATCTTTTGCAATACCTGCACTTTCTTCCATGGGAAGGGCATCTACTAACTCAATAGCATTGGAACTTTCTTCATAAGTCATTTTTATTTGACCGGGCTCTTTTTGACTAGTAGATGTTTTTTCTAGGGAAAACACTACATAAGAGATTCCTGTTACTACTAATAATAAAACTAATAAAATTATTACATACAATAAACTTCTTTTACCCTTTTTTTCTTTCATAGATTAGTCCTTTCTATATTTTAGTATGTAAGATTTCCTTTTTTAATAATTGTATAACCAAGATAGATGAAGGCAAAGGCTGATAAAGCTGTAGCAATTCCTACTGATATTCCTGTATCAGGTACTGGGATTTCTTCATAACCATTGAA
>CANQOV010000036.1 GCA_947625575.1 uncultured Bacilli bacterium
GTAGGCACTCTTTTTTAGTGTCTTTTCTTTTTATGGAGGTAATAAATGAAGAAAGTATTTGAACATGATTTTAAAGGAAGAAAAATAATTGTAGAAATAGGAGAAATGGCTAAACAAGCAGCAAGTGCTTGTCTTGTAAGATATGGCGACACAGTAGTATTAAGTGCTATGTGTAACAATGATGAGCCTATGAGTGGAGACTTTTTCCCACTTACAGTTCTATATCAAGAAAAACAATATGCAGTAGGTAAAATACCGGGTGGTTTTATCAAAAGAGAGGGTAGACCAACCGAAGCAGCGACTCTAGCAGCAAGATTAATTGATAGACCAATAAGACCATTATTTGAAGAAGGATTTAGAAATGAAGTACAAATAGTCAATACAGTTTTATCAGTTGATCCTAATAATTCGCCAGAAATAACTGCACTTTTAGCTTCTTCAATCGCATTATCAACTAGCGATTTACCATTTAAAGGTCCAATCGCTGGTGTAGTAGTAGGAAGAATAGATGGAAAATTTATCATTAACCCTACTGTAGAAGAACAAGAAAAAAGTGATATTTATCTAACTGTCGCTGGAACAAAAGCCGCTATTAACATGGTTGAAGCAAGTAGTAAAGAAGTAAGCGAAGAAGATATGTTAAGTGCTTTAATGTTTGGCCATGAAGCTATTAAAGAATTAATTAAATTTGAAGAAGAAATAGTAAAAGAAGTTGGTCAAGAAAAGAAACAGTATCCACTAGTGACTATAGATAAAGAAATTAATGCTAAAGTACGTGATATAATCACAGTTCGTATGGTAAATGCTATTCAAATTGAAGAAAAACAAGCAAGACAACAAAAAATTGATGAATTAAAACAAGAAGTAATTGATGACTTTAAACAAATGTATAGCAATGATGAAAACCTTGAAGAAATCTTAAAACAAGTTGATGAGGTTTTAGAAGCAATTCAATATGAAGAGATAAGACGATTAATAACTGAAGAAAAAATAAGACCAGACGGTAGAAAAGTTGATGAGATAAGACCACTTGACTCTCAAGTAGATATCTTGCCAAGAACTCACGGCTCAAGTATGTTTACAAGAGGTCAAACTCAAGTATTAAGCATTACAACTTTAGGCTCTATTGGTGAATACCAAATCTTAGACGGTTTAAGTGATGAGGAAGGCAAAAGATTTATGCACCACTATAACTTCCCAGCCTTTTCAGTTGGAGAAACAGGAAGATATTCTTCCCCAGGAAGAAGAGAAATTGGTCATGGTGCTCTTGGAGAAAAAGCCCTTTCTCAAGTATTGCCTTCTGAAGAAGAATTCCCATACACAATTCGTACAGTAAGTGAAGTCCTAGAAAGTAATGGCTCATCATCTCAAGCTTCTATCTGTGCTGGTTGTATGTCACTAATGGCTGCTGGTGTTCCAATCAAAGATATGGTTGCAGGTATTGCTATGGGACTTATCTCCGATGGAGAAAAATACACAATATTAACAGATATTCAAGGTGCAGAAGATCACTATGGAGATATGGATTTCAAAGTAGCAGGAACAAGAAATGGTATCTGTGCTTTACAAATGGATATCAAAATAGAAGGAATAACAGAAAACATTTTAAAAGAAGCTTTACAACAAGCTAAAAAAGCTCGCTTTGAAATATTAGATAATATGAGTAAAGCAATAAGTAAACCAAGAGAACAATTAAGCCCATATGCTCCAAAAATAAAACAAATGAGAATTAAAGAATCTCAAATTAAAGATGTAATTGGTCGTGGTGGCGACATGATTACTAAGATAATTCAACAATCAAGTAACGTTGTATCAGTTAATGATAAAAATGCTATTAAAATAGATATTGAAGATGACGGAAGAATAATCCTATACCACACTGATTATGCTGTAATTGATAAAGCTATCGAAATGATTAATAATATCACAAGAGAAGTAGAAGAAGGAAAAATATATACAGCAAAAGTAATAAAAGTTGAAAACTTTGGTTGTTTTGTTGAACTATGGCCTGGTTGTGAGGGCTTAGTTCATATTTCTAAACTATCTCGTGATAGAGTAGAAAAAGCCCAAGACATAGTAAAAGTTGGCGATGAAATAGTTGTTAAAGCAATAGGAACTGACAATAAAGGAAGACTTAATTTTTCAAGAAAAGACGCTATGTAGAAAAAGTATTAAAACTACTTTTTCTTTTTTTTTGTGATTTTTGTTTATACACAAATGCATATAATGACATATCATACAACAGATAGGGGGATTTATAATGTTTAATAGAATGTTTGAACAAAGACCAAGCTACATGGATCCACAATTCCAAGATGGTATGATTGATATTGATAATAATACAGGTAATATTGATATTGATTTTAGTCAATCACAATCTATGAATTATGCAACATCACAACCAGTTATGGGTGTTAGTCAACAACCAATAATTGAGCCAATGCAAGAACGTGTAGTAAATAGAGTTATCGAGCATAACGTTCCACACGTTTGCCCAATTAGAACAAGAATTATAAATCGCCACATTTATAGACATACATACCAACCAAGTTACAGTTGTTGTGAAGAAAATGTCTGTGAAAATGTACAATGTGGCTCATGCAGTTCTTGTTCCAATCCATGTCCTGGACAAAGTGGAAATTTTTAAGACTAAGTTTTCTTAGTCTTTTTCTTTTGCCCTAAACGATGTATAATAAAAATATAGTAAGAAGTTGGTGAAAAAATGAAAAAAGCTCTTGTTTTATCAGGTGGAGGGGCAAAAGGTGCTTATCAAATCGGTGTAATAAAAGCCCTAAACAAATTAAAAATGAAATACGATATAGTAGTAGGTTGCTCTATCGGCTCTATAAATGCTTGTATGTATGCCATGAATAGTTATCATAAAAGTAAAAGACTATGGATGAAAATAAAAAATAGTGATATCTTTACTATGCCAGATAACTTATCAACCAATGATATGTATCTATATCTTGTCAAAATGTTTATTAAAAACAAAGGTTTATCTTTTGATCAAGCAGAGAAATTTTTAAGAAAACAAATAAGCGAAAAAAAGATAAGAAAATCCAAAATAGATTTTGGAATAGTAACTTATTCTCTCAATAAAAGACAACCTAAAATGTTAAGAAAAGATGAAATCCCAGAAGGCAAAATAATAGATTATGTAGTAGCAAGTTCTACTTGTTTTCCTTTTATAAAAACTAAAAAAATTGGCTCTGACTCTTATATAGACGGAGGATTTTATGACAATATTCCCATTGATTTAGCCCAAAAAATGGGTGCAGAGCAAGTTCTAGCAGTAGACTTATCAGTCCTAGCTATCGATAGACCAGTATCTGATAAAAAAATTAAAGTAGACATCATAAAATGTCAAGACAAAACTCCATTTACAATCAACTTTAATAAAAAACACTCTAAAAAAATGTTCAAACTAGGTTATAATGACACCATGAAACACTTCCAAAAACTAGAAGGTAATAACTATACATTTTATAAAAAAGAACTACAAAAAAACTATAATAGACTTGAAAAAAAATATATAAACATCTTCTCATCTTTAGTTTTATATGCTCCAAAGAACATAATAACTAATGAAATATTTAAAATATCAAAATTCAAAACTTTATTCTTAAACATAAAATTAAAAAAAGATCTATCTAAAGAAATATTATTATCCATGGAATATCTAGGAGAATTATTAGATATTGATAACTCTAAAATCTATTCCACTAAAGTATTTAATAGACTTTTATTAAAAAAACTAAAGAACTTAAAAAATATTGAATTTAACAAAACAATCAAAGGTAAACTTTTAGTAGGTTATATTTACAATAAATATCAAAGTACTTCTAATAAAGAAGAAATAAAAAAAGAACTATTTAACATAGCTTTAATTTTCCCAAAAGAATTTTTAGCAAGTATCTACTTAATAGCTATCTCATCACATCCTAAAAATTTAGATACTTTAGAATACTACAATAATATAATTGAAGATCTAAAACATGAATCATTGTAAATTTTTGTCTAGTTTTGACAAATATATTGTCAACAAAATAAAACTGTAATAAACTTAAAATAGGGAGAGTGATAAAATGATATATCCATCAATAGACAAACTACTTCTTTTAGTAGACTCAAAATATCGTCTTGTTCATATTGTAGCCAACAGAAGTATTGAAATAAAAGAGCACAAAAATTTACAAAAAAAAGAAAATGAGTATGTTTCTAAAAAAAATATTGGTAGGGCTCTAGAAGAAGTTGCCGAAGGTCTTATAAAAATTAAAACTATATAAGATTTCTTTTTTTATGTGGAGGTTATCTTGAAAATAATTAAATATAAATATTTAAAAAATTCTAAATACGAAATATTAATTGATGATAAAAACTATATCTTATATGAAGATGTAATATTAAAAAACAATCTATTACTAAATAAAGAAATAACTAAAGAACAACTACAAAAGTATCTAGAAGAAAATAATTACTACGAAGCCTATTATTCTACTATAAAATATCTAAAAAAAATGAGAAGTTCTAAAGAAACAGAAAGATATTTAAATGCTAATTACCCTAAATATACTAAAGATATCTTAAAAAAATTAACAACTCTTAATTTAATAGATGATAAAAAATATGTAGAAATCTATACTAATGACATGATATTTTTAAAAGATATAGGTCCCTATAAAATAGCAAATAATTTGCAATCTATAGGAATAAATAAAGATGATATATCTAAAGTTTTCACTATCTACAAAGAAAACATCGAACAAGAGAAAATAGACAAAATCTTATCTAAAAAACAAAAAACTTTCAAAGGCTCTAAACTATTATTTATTAACAAAATGCGTTATTTCCTAAAAGAGCAGGGCTTCTCAATAGATATAATTGAACAACGTCTAAAGCAAATAAACTATAATGATAAAGATAGCTACCAAAAAGAATATGAAAAAAATTATAATAAATTATCTAAAAAATATCAAGGAAAAGAACTAGAGCAACGCCTAAAACAAAAAATGTATCAACTGGGTTATTATGACCAATAAAAAAAGCACTTATGTGCTTTTTTTAGCTTTTCTGTGCATTAATAATTAAATTGTACATATAAGATTCATATTGTTTTCTTAATTCATCATCTTCAAATTTTAATCCTGCTTCATCACGAACTTTTTCAAGTGTTCTATAATAAGTAACATTATTATCAGCAAGTTTTTCTTCTACTAGAGCTTCTTGAATATCAGTCTTAACATTTTTTAATTCTGGTTTATCTTTTTCATCAGTTTTTAAAATAATGTGATATCCATAAGTTGTCTTAACTGGAGTTTTAGTATATTCTCCTTTTTTCAAAGCAAAAGCGGCATCAGTAAATTCACTAACCATTTTATCAGTATTAAACCAACCTAAATCTCCATTATCTTTTTTAGTGTCTTCATCATCTGTATATTCTTTAACTAAATCATCGAACTTTTCACCATTATCTAATTTCTTAATAACTTCTAAAGCCTTATTTTTAGCTTCCTTATCTTTTGCTTCTTGTTCTTCACTAGTCATACCATCTAAAGTATCAACTTTAATAAGAATATGTTTAGCACGAATATCTCCAAAGATATTTTCTTTATAATATTTTTCCACATCACTATCTTTAATATCTTTTTTCAAATAATCAACAACTGCTTTTTCTCTACGATAAGATAACTGTACAAGTTCTTCAAACTCACTTTGATTTTCACAACCATAATATGATTGAATAATTGATTCAAAAGTAGTACCTTGTTGTGAAGCCATTTGTTTTACAGAATTAACTTGTTGCTTAATATAATCTTTTTCTTCATCATCACTTTCATATTTAGCATTTAAAATAGTCTTATCAATTAATTCCATTAATGCTGAAACACCATAAGTATCTTTTAACTCATTATATAAGTCATTTGCAGATATTCCACCATCATTTAAAGTTAAAATAGCATCTTCTCCATTTTTTAATGTAGCAACTTTACCACATCCCGTAAAAGAAAATAATAAAGTACAAATTAATAAAATCTTAAATATTTTTTTCATAAATCCTCCCAAAATTACTTACTAATATATAATAACAAAAAAAAATAAAATTTACAATAATTAGTCATATATTACTCACACATTTATTATAATTGCCATAAAATAATCTAGAATAAGAAAAAAGGAGGAATTATATATGAACTATGTTTCATCATCTGCAATCGTTTTAGTTTTATTCATTTTATTAATTATTATACTTGGTGCATGGATTTAAGGAGGTGTAAATTATGAATAATAAATGCTGCGATAATAAAGACCAAAATAACTGTGAAAGAGGTGGAAGAGGATTATTAATAGTAGTGGTTTTATATATTTTATTAGCTATTATTTTTAGTTCTTTTACAGGTAATAATTATTGTTATTAAAAAAATAAAAGGCTTCAAACCTTTTATTTTTTTAAACTTTCATAAACAGTCTTAACATCTAATAATTCTTTTTTATTATAACAAGGAATCAAATGCAAATGAAAATGTTTAATATCTTGATAAACACCATTATTTTGTACCAATTGAATACCATTACAACCCAATCTTTCTTTTAAAAGATTACCAATATCTTTAGCAACATCTAAAATATGCCCCAAACAATCACGATCAATATCAAAAAAATCTTTATAATGCTTCTTAGGTACAACAAGAGTATGACCATTATCTTTAGGATTAATATCTAAAAAAGCCATACAGACATCATCTTCATAAATAATAAAAGAATTAATTTGTTTATTACTAATCTTACAAAATAGACAATCTTCCATAACTACCTCCACAATACAAAACTATAACATAAAACCAATAAAATTACTATAAAAATTGCGTTTTTATTAGTTATATGTTATAATAAAGACGAAATCAAAACTGGGGGTTGTATTATGAGAAAAGTGAAAACTTATCAAGATTATGTTTTAGGAGATCCACTACCATTAAAAGATCAAAAAATATTATTTGAAAAAATCTTAAAACATGATAAAAAAGCAGAAGAAGAACTAATATTAAGACATCTACCATATGTAAAAAACATAGCAACTAAATATCTTAATCAAGGTCTATCTTTAGAAGATTTAATTTCTGAAGGCACTATAGGATTATTAAGGGCATTTAAAGTTTACCTTCAATCAGGTAATTTTGACAAAACTTTTGGTTGGTTTGCAGCAAGATATATTAATTACCGAATTAAAGTAAAATTAAAACAACAAAATAGAATTACTAAAGCAGAAGACCAATTACAAACAAGAGATAGACTATACACAATCGAAGAATCAGTAGAACGTAAACAAACTATTGCTAAATTAAAAGAAATAAAGTCTTCGTGTCTAACAAATCGTGAACAAGAAGTTCTAGAAGTATATACTGATAATGAACATGGTGATAAAGCTTCTCTTGCTAGAAAATATCAAGTATCTATAGGAAGACTAGAACAACTAAATGCTAGAGCTTTAAAAAAAGTAATTAACTGTTATGAAACATCTACTTTATTAACATATTTAGATGATCCTAAATCTGCTAAAGAAGAACTAGAACAAAAAAGAAAACAATATATTGAAACTAGTATAAATGAAAAAAAATGGTATTATCTATATGAATTATTAAAAACATATCAAACAAAATATAACAGTATATTAGTACCAAGAACTTATAAAACTATCAATGGTTATGATTATGATGAATCCGGCGAATGTTTAGGAGAATGGTTAAATAAACAATATCTTGCTTATAAAAATGAAACAATAGATCTAAAAAAACTAGATTTATTAAACTTAATTGGTTTTCAAAAATTTGTAAGAGTAAAAAGTAAAAAATAATAAGACATAAAATAACTTTATCATATTTACAAAATATGATAGAATAATATTAGTATGGAGGAAAACATGGAAAAAGGTAGTGTTAAAAATTATATTATATTATTCTTAATAGTAGTAGTAACAATAATAATAACTTTTTATATATTAAGTTGGTATCATAACTATGATACATTAGAAAACAAAACCCCTGTAATTGATAGTGTTTCTTCACTACAATACAATGACTTATCAAATGTAAGTAAAGAACGAGATATGTTTATATTATATGCTTGTACTACTAAAGAAAAAGTTTGTAGAACTTTAGAAGAACAACTAAATGATTATTTAGTAGAAAATAACTTAACAGATGATATTTTATATTTAAATTTAGGATATGACAAAGATGAAAATAATTATGTCTATGAAATATATAACAAATATAAAAGTCAAGAATTAGTCAAAAAGCTAAATACATATCCAATAATGTTTCTATTCTCTAATGGTAAAATAATAGATTTATTAAGTAATAAAAAATGTCCTATTGATATTGAAGATATTAAAACTTTCATCGAGGGATATGATTTTTAGTGATAAATATAGTATTATATGAGCCAGAGATACCACAAAATACTGGTAATATTATGAGAACTTGTGTTGCAATTGGAGCAAAATTACATTTAATCGAGCCTCTTGGTTTTCTTTTAAACAGTGCAACATTAAAAAGATCTGGGGTAAATTACTTAGATAAACTAAATTATGAAACATACTCTAATTATCAAGAGTTTTTAGATAAAAATAAAGGAAAATATTATTATTTTACAAGATATGGTAAAAAACCTCATACTAGTTTTGATTACAGTAATCCCAAAGAAAATATTTATTTAATCTTTGGAAAAGAGTCTACTGGTATCCCTAAAAATATATTAAAAGATAATTTAGATCACTGTATGAGAATACCAATGAAAAGTGATGTAAGAGCATTAAATCTATCCAATTGTGTTGCAATCGTAGCATATGAAGTATTAAGACAACAAAATTATGAAGGACTGTTATTAACTGAGCCTCACAAACAAGAAAATTATTTAGAAGAATAATATTTAAAATAAAAATAAAATGTGTTATTATATAAATAAAGAATAACACATTTTTTGTATGTGTAGAAAACGAGGTAACTATGGAAAATAAAAAAACAGTCTGGGGGGGGGGCAACTAGAAAAAATATAATCCTAATCGGAGGATTGATATTATTAGTATTGCTAATCGGAGGAAGTTTTGCTTTGTATAAAATAATCCTAACTGGAGATAAAGAAAATGAATTACAG
>CANQOV010000037.1 GCA_947625575.1 uncultured Bacilli bacterium
TTCAAATTAATTAAAAGAGCAATTCAATACGAATCACTCTTCTTTTTAAGTGTTTAAGTCTGAATAGTTACAAAAATACATAAAATAATAAAAAAAGTTTGGGAAAAGGGGTTGATTATTTAAAAAAAGTATTATATAATAAAGAAGTCTTGTGAGAGATATGCCTAATTAGCTCAGTCGGTAGAGCACTCGGCTGTTAACCGATAGGTCGTAGGTTCGAGTCCTACATTAGGCGCCATT
This sequence comes from uncultured Bacilli bacterium, assembly GCA_947625575.1. Classification (GTDB taxonomy): domain Bacteria; phylum Bacillota_I; class Bacilli_A; order RF39; family UBA660; genus UMGS1572. The sequence continues at coordinate 241 of CANQOV010000037.1, forward strand.
TGAATATCAAGTAAACTCTTATTTTAAAAGGGTTTGCTTTTATTTTACCTAAAACCTTAAATTTTTAAAATTGGGGTGAGTTGGGGTAAAATTTGTCATCGTAGCATACAGGTAGCATACAGGTAGCATACACAATTTTATTAGTAATTTAATTTGTTTATAACTTCGTTTAAATGGTTTATTGTTCTGTGGATATATACATTGTTTGTAACATCATTTGCTAAACTATGCCCCATTAAAACTTTTATGTCTGTATCAGATGTTCCTATTTCCCACAATTTTGTGGAAAAAGTATGTCTAGTATCGTATGGAGTATGATCTATATTTAGTGATGTCATTAACTTATCGAATAATTTTTTATACCTATCATAACTCATTTTTTTACCATTATAGTTGATTAGATATTTATTTGATGAATTATACCATTCTTCAATAAATGGTTTTATTTCGTGATGTATAGGTATTATCCTATTTCTACCAGCTTCTGTTTTTTCTCCTCCACGCATATAATCTTCATTTAAAAAAACATTAATATTTTCTATATCTAATAATTCGCTAGGCCTTAATCCAGTGTATAAATATACTACTATTAATTTTGCCATTAGGATAAATGTATCTATTGCTTGTAAATTATTATAATTATTTATATGCTGGGAGGCTATATTCTTAATTTCAATTATTTCTTCTGATTTGAAAGGGAAATGTTTATCTGATTTTTCTTTTTTTCCTATATCTAAATCATAAATATTAGTATTAATAGGAAGCTCTAATTCTTCGATTGCGAATTTTATAATTCTTTCAAAAATGTTTTTTATGTAACCGCGAGTTGTATGTCTTCCATTGCAGTTATTTATTATATCTTGTATATCTTTTTTACGAATGTTCATAATATTTATGTCTCTTAATTTGCTTAAATGTACTTTATAAGCAGACATTAAACTTTTATAATTACTTTCGGACATTTTTCCAATTGATACTGTTTCTAACAATTTAGGCTCTAACATATTAAACACTTCATCAAAAGTTATATTATTATATTTTAATTCGTATGGTGATTTATTATAATTTAATAACAATTCAAATGCTTCATCATAACTACTTGTATAACCTATATATTTTTTTATTTGTTTCCCGTTTTCATCATATCCAAGTGTTTTAACAGCACCATAGGGCTTTCTTCTACTTTCTCCTAAAAAGATAATAGATCCAAATCCATTTGGAAATTTTAAAGCTTTTCTCCGTATTTTCTTTTGCATTTTTTCACTCTCCTTATTGCAATCATTTATTAAATTTGCTATAATTAGAGTATGTAAAAAAGAATTGTCTGTCGTAGGACTAATTTGATTTTACATACGCTTTATAGCGTGAGCTAGTGTTGGTAGCACTGGCTCTTTTTTATTTTTTTAAATTGTTAATATTTGTTGCTAATATATGTATAACTATTTAGTATAAAGTACTGAACGGATTTTTCCGTTGACCTCATTTTTTTATTAGATTATTATTATTTTAAATATTTTCAAATAACATTAAGAATTAATTATTTAATTCAATTTCCTTTATATATTCATCATAATATTCAGAATTTTCAAAATCTTTCCTAATAGAAAAATGATTTTTAAGCTGTTCTGTTAATTTTTCTTTTAACATATCAATATTATTTGTTATAAAAGCAACTGCCTTATTAATATCTTTATCAGAAGCCTTTTTTCCTTCAACCAAAATATTAAATTCAGTAAGTAATTTATATAATGTAAAATAATTGGAATATTCATCTAATCCAAAATTTAATTCTGCTTCTGTATTAACAACATCAACAATATCTAAATCTAGTTTTTTCCATGTTTCTTTATCTATTTTTTTTTCTAGTTTTTCCATATTATTGACATCATTTGTTACTTTTTCCCAAGCAGATTTAATTACATTAACCATTATATTATCAATTGGAGCTCTTTCCTTGTTTGTCATTATAGTATCATCATTAAATGTATAATTATTATCGTATCCCATTAGCCAAGTTTCTGTTGTATTTAATGCTTCTGCTAGAATAACTAATTTATTTTGGCTTGGTTCGTAAATTCCTTTTAGCCATTGACTTAGATCGGATTTTGTGATTTTAATATTAGTTCCATATTTTTTATTATATCTTTCACAAATTGGTTTGCATCTATTTATCAAATCAATTTGCTTCAAGCCTTTTTCTGACATGATTTTTTTTAAACGGATCGAAGTCTTTTCTTTTTTCATAAAATTCCTCCACCCTCATTATAAACTATAATTAAAAATAAATCAATAAAAAAGTTCAGAAAATCTGAAAAAAAGTATTGACTTTTGTTTTTCAGTATGATAACATTAAATTGTTCAGAAGAACTGAACAAAGGAAAGGAGAAAAAAAGATGTATAATTTAGACAAATTAAATGGTCTCGTAGTTGAAAAATGTAAAACAAAAAGAAATTTCGCAAAAAAAATGAAACTATCTGAAAGAACTATTTATTTAAAACTTCAAGGTAAAATTGAGTTTAAACCAAGTGAAATTAATTTGGCATGTTATATTTTAGGAATTGCAAAAGAAGATATACCCATTTATTTTTTTAATAAAAAAGTTCAGATTACCTAAACTTATTTTGCAAATAAATTTGTTGAATATTAAAATCTACGACAGACAAGGAGATGAAAAAAATGGAAAAATTAAAAGACATGAAGAACATTCCAATCCAAATTGTTGCAGAATTAATTGGCAGATCACAGCAATATGTCAGAATAGGTTTGCAACAACAAAGGCTACCAATTGGAAGTGCAGTTCAAATGTCAAGCGAGTGGACTTATCATGTTTCATATGAATTATTAAAAAATTATGTGGGAATAGAAAGGATAAATGAATATGAAAAAAAAGAAAACTAAAATAAGTTGGAAAACGATAATAGCAATGATTATGTTTTTAGTTAGTACACTAGCATTTATATTAGTTGCGGCAGCTCCACTTTGCTTAACTTGGACAGGAGCAGTATTTACTATATCAATGGTAACTATTGCTGGTTATTCTTTAAATTATCTACTTGAACGATATGAAAAAATTAGATAAAAAAATAAAAAGTTTGCGTGAACTTTTTACATACATAATTGTAGCAAAATTATGTATGTTTGTCAAATCGCGTGATAGGAGGGATATAGTTGGCAATATATAGAAATGTATCATTAACATTTTGGGAAGACAATAAAGTGGTTGATGAGTTTACCCCATCAGATAAATATTTTTTACTGTATCTCTTAACTAACCCACATACTAATTTGATTGGTTGTTATGAAGTATCAATAAAACAAATGTCAAATGAACTTGGATACGAAAAAAGTAAGGTAGAGGAACTACTAACTAGAATGGAACATGTTCATAAAATAATACTCTATGCGGAAGAAACGAAAGAAGTATTAATAAAAAATTGGCATAAATATAATTGGAATAAATCTAAAAAATTAATAAAACCAATAGAAAAAGATATTAGTAAAATAAAAAACGAAAAGTTAAAAAAATATATGGTATCCATATGGTATAGATACCGTATGGATACAACTGATACTGTTACTGTTTCTGTTACTGATACTGTAACTGATACTGATACTGATACTGATATAAGTAATATAACATCAATTATAGAACAAAACTTTGGTAGAACAATAGGTTCATTAGAGGTAGAGGTAGTGAAATCTTGGATAAGCGATAACATTTCAGAGGAACTGATTGTTTATGCTATAAAGATTTCTGTTTGTAACAATGCATGTTCAATAAAGTATGTGGATGCAATACTTCAATCGTGGAAGAGAAAGGGAATAACTACTGTGTTACAGGCAAAAGAGGATAATGATAATTTTAAAAATAAAAAAGTGACTAAGAATGCGGAAAGGGATAAATGGGAAAATGAGTAAAAAAGAATTTAGAGAAATAACAGAAATGTTAGAAGAAAATTACAACAAACAAATGGACACTAGAATACTAGAACTATGGTATCAAGAATTTAAAGATTATCCAGCTGATGCTTATCAAAAAATGATTGTAGAGATAATTAGAAACGAAAAGTTTATGCCTACACTAGCTAAGATGAGAGAGTTAAAAAAACCATATTGGTTTAGTGTAGAGGTAAAAAAAATTGTACCATCAGAAGAAGAAATGAACTACTTAGAAGAACTATTGAGAGAGTTTAAATGACACAGAATGAAATGGTATTAAAGTATCTTGAAGAAAATGGAAGTATAACTACTTATGATAGTTATAAAGAACTATTTATAACAAGATTATCCGCTAGAATATGGGATTTAAAACACAAATATGGTTGTAAATTTGATGAAGAGTGGGTAGTTAAAAAGAATAGATACGGGAAAGTGTGTAGTTTTAAAAAATACATACTTAAAGATAAGGAGGAAAAATAATGGAAGAATGTAGAAAAATGACTGAAAACTCTCTTCGAATAGAGTTAGACAAAATTTTGAATAACTACATGAAAGTCTATGATGAATATTATCAGACAGGCAGCAGAGATAGTGCATTTTTAAAAGATTTAGTCGATAGCTTATTAGGAATTTCAGCAGTATTAGAAGTATATACTGAACATAAAAATATTCATTCTGATTATGCAATAGAAAAACTAAATAATTCAATGTCTTATATAAAAGCAGCAATTAATTATTTTGAAAGAAGAGGTGACAAGTAATGAATATATTTCAAAGTATAACAAAAATTTTAGAAGAAGTACCAGCAATTGGAAAGAATAAAAAAAATACAACACAAAATTTTATGTTTAGAGGAATAGATGATGTTATGAATACATTTCAACCTTTATTAGCTAAGCATAAAGTATTCATAGTTCCACAGGTATTAGAACAAACGAGAGAAGAAAGGCAAACTTCAAAAGGTGGAACATTAATTTATTCAATATGTAAAATAAAATATACATTTTATGCAGAAGATGGAAGTTCTATTGAGGCAATTGTAATTGGTGAAGGAATGGATAGTGGAGATAAAGCAACGAATAAGGCAATGGCAATTGCTATGAAATATGCTATGTTTCAAGTATTTTGTATTCCAACAGAAGAAATGAAAGATCCTGATAGTGAGACACCACCAGAAAGTAAAAAGACAGCTAAAAAAACCGCTGATATAAAAATTCAACCAACACAAATTCAAATCATCAGTAAATACTATGTTGGTGAAAATATGGACAAGCTTTTAAAAGCAAATAACTTAACTAAATTAGAAGATATGACAATGGTAAAGGCAAGTGAAATAATTAAAAAATTACAAGAAGTTAGTAAAAAAGAAAGTGAGGAAAAATAATGAACGAATTAGTTAAAATTGAAAATAATCAAATATTAATACCAAATGAAGTAATTGAGAATTTAAAAGAATTTCAAAAGGCGAAGGCAAAGATGGATATAATGGAAAAAGAACTAAAAGAGGGTTTAAAATCTGCAATGGAGAAAGTAGGATTAAAAAAATTTATTGTTAATGGTTTGTGTGCAAGCATTAAAGATGCAACTACTAGAACAACGGTTGATAGTAAAAGATTAAGAGAAGAGTGTCCTGACATTTTTGAAGCTTATTCCAAAACTACTCCTGTATCAAGTTCAATAACATTAACTTTTGAAGAATAATGATTGATTTTATTGAAGATGGACATATTTATTTGAAAGATGGAATAATTACTCCAAGTGTAAGCGAAATATTACATTTCATCTTTCCAAATAAGTATGATGGTGTGCCTGATTACATTTTAGAGAGAAAAGCAAAATATGGTAGTAAAGTTCATGAGGCAATAGAAAAACTTGAAAAAACTGGCGAAATAATTGAACTTAATATTTATCAAAAATTAGCAATAGAACAATATTTAAAATTAAAAACTAAGTATAGAATAAATGTTTTAGAACAGGAACAAATAATTAGCTATAATTATGACTATTGTGGAAGATTTGACATGATAGCTCAAATTGGTAGTGATAAGTGTTTATGTGACATTAAAACTACGGCAGAACTTGATAAAGAATATTTAAGTTGGCAATTATCTTTTTATGAATTAGCTACTGGAAAAAGATTCGATAAATTGTATGCAATTTGGTTACCAAAAAAAGATTTAGGTAAATTAGTAGAAATAGAACGAAAGCCAAAAGAAGAGTTATTAAAAAAATTAAAAGAATTTAAGGAAAGGAAAATATTATGGATATAAACAAGGTAATTTTAGTAGGAAGATTAACAAAAGAAATAGAATTAAAATCGACAACAAATGGAAGTCAATATATTCAATTTGATATAGCAGTAGGCAATGGTAAAGATAAAGAAGGTAATGAAAGAGGGGCGGATTTTATAAATTGTGTTGCATGGAATAAAGCAGCGGAGAATTTATCTGTATATCTTCATAAAGGGAATAGAGTAGCAATCGAAGGAAGATTAAAGGTCGATAAGTATCAAAATGAAAAAGGGGAAAACAAATATAAAACATATGTCAGGGTAGAAACTTATGAATTTTTGGAAAGTAAGCCAAAAGATACTTTTGTTCCACAAGAACCTGAAAGTAATAAAGTGAATTATACAGCTGAGGAAATAGATAGTACACCATTACCAAATGATCCATTTGAAAATCAAGAGCAGTTTTCGTTTAATGAAAACGATTTGCCTTTTTAAGATGGTGATAATGTGATGATAAATCCAAATATTTTAAATGAGGGCAATCAAATGGAAGTGCTTGAGTTCAATGATGATGAAATGAAAATGATTGTAAGATGTAATAATTGCGGACAAGCTACTGAATATGGAAATACAAGAATGATTAGTGGATTTGTTGGATGCGATAACAAAATAAAAGTTAAAGGTAAGGAAATAGAGTGCTATTTTGGAGATTTAATGCCAAGAGTAATGAAATATAAAAGCGAATACGAAAATAGCAATTATAAATCATTAAACAATTTGTATCATACTGGAAAAGTTTATCGTTATAGAGACAATGCTGATGGTGGATTAGATGATAGATGAAACTTGTAAGATAGAAAAAGTGTTACCGCAAATATTTAGGCTTGATAGAGATACAGTCTACGATGTAAAAATAGAAAAACATAAAGAAAAGAGAAGTTTAAATGCGAATAGTTATTGTTGGCTGTTGATTGGAGAAATAGCCAACACGATAGGGAAAACAAAAGAAGATGTTTATCGTGATTATATTAGCAATAAAGGAATTTATAGAATAATAACCATGAATAGCGAAGCTGTACCAACTTTTGTAAAATTATGGAGTGATAAAGGTTTAGGCTGGTTATGTGAATTATCAGAAAATAAAATTATGGGTTTAACAGATGTAATTGCTTATTATGGTACTTCTTCATACAACACTAAACAGATGTCAAATTTTATAAATTATGTAGTGCAAGAAGCTAGAAATTTAGGAATAAAAACAAAAGAAGATTATGAAATTGAAAGGTTAATTGAAAAATGGAATCAGTAAATAAAGAAATTACATATGAAAAAGTATTGAAATATCTTTCACTTTTAAAAAACGGGAAAACGATTAAAACTCCAACTATGCTGTTAGATCTGAAAGATACTATGGAAAAGGTAAACGAAATTCTTTATGAAGAAAGGAAAAAAGATGAAAGGTGAAATTTTAAGTATTGATACAGTTTCAAAGATGTCAGAAAATGAGAAAAAAATAGAAAGACTTATTAGAGATAAAAATATATTAGAAAAAAAATTAGAAAAAATGCAAGTTGATTATGATAGTTTAGAACAGAAAAACTTTTATCTTGAAAAAAGAGAAAAAACCTTATTAGCTTTAGAAAAATCTTTAGTACAAAGAATAAAAAAATATAGCAATAAAAAAGGCTATGTTTATGAACGCATTTCAAAGGAATTACAACTTTGGAATGACATGTTATCTTTTGAAAAAGAAAAAACGTATGAAATAAATGAGGTGCAAAATGAAATATAAGCTAAAAGAAGTTAAGGACAAGCTGTTTGTAAAGAAACCGACAAAAAAAGAAATAGCGGAAGCACAAAAGCTTTTTCCAAAGATACCAGATAATAAATAATAATTGGCATTGCTATTAAGCATGTAAGCCCAAATATATGTAAAAAAACTATCATTTATTTTTCAAAACCCCCTTTATCTATGATTTAATTTATATCCTTTCTGTAAAGAGTTTTTGATAGTTTTCTCTTTCTAAAAATATTTTGAAAAGAGGTTAGTTATGGGAAACAAAAAAATAACAATATATAAATTAATTAAATTAATAAAGCAAAATAAGGCACCTAAGAAAGTAATTTATAATGGTTCTGAATATAAATTTTGCAAAGATATTGGCGATTACAGAAGATTAGGGTGGGAGCATTGTTTAATTATTAAAGATGTTTTTACCTTTGACAATCACTTTCATAATTCCTTATACAATATGTTAAATTGTAAAGTTGAAATTCTATCAGAAGAAAACAATGAGCAACATACAAAAATGCAATTTCCTGATACATTTGAAGAATTTATAAAATCATATTCATTTATAGATGATAAAGAGATACATACAAATGGTAGCGAACTTATACCGACTTTTAGGTTAAAACAATGGGAAGAACATAAAAAAGAAGAAAATGATGAGTGGGAAGATATAGAAGAAATTGATATTAAAAATGAAGGTAATGGAGATTTTATAATAAATG
>CANQOV010000038.1 GCA_947625575.1 uncultured Bacilli bacterium
ACCCGCAATTTAATTATAATACATTTTTTAATAAATAAAAAGACTATTAACAAATTTTACTTTGTCAACAGTCTGAGGATAAATTATTTTATCCTTTTTTTATGCAAAAATGATTAATTTACATCTTTCCCAAGACATGATATAATTTTTGTGGGTGATAATATGTTGGATTTGACACAACTAAAAAACATCGTAATAGTAGTATTAACTTGCTTTGCCTTTACAGCTATTATCATGTTTGGCATAAGAAAAATAGCCTATAACATCGGAGCTTTAGATATTCCTAACAAAAGAAAAGTACATACACACCCTATGCCACGTTTGGGAGGTTTAGGAATATTCTTTGGATTTTTATTTGGTTATATGTTATTTGGTGTTCAAAGTGTTCAAATGAACTCTATTCTCATTGGTAGTTTTATTATAATAATTTTAGGAGTAATTGATGATATTAAACCTCTTGACGCGACAACCAAATTGATTGGTCAAATAATCGCTGCTTTAGTATTAATGTTTTATGGCAACATCTGGTTAGATAAAGTGACACTTTTTGGTTATTATATAAACTTTGGATTTTTAAAATATCCTTTAACTATCTTTTTTGTAGTCGCATGTATTAACATAATAAACTTAATCGACGGATTAGACGGTCTATCTGCAGGAACTTGTGCAATATTTTACTTAACAATAGGAATAATTGCCTTTATAAAAAGTTATCTAGGAGCATTAAACGTTAGTTTAGCTTTCATCATGCTTGGAGCAACACTAGGATTCTTACTACATAATTTTTATCCTGCTAAAATCTTCGCTGGAGATTCTGGCTCAATGTTTCAAGGATTCATGATTGCCACGATATCATTATTAGGCTTTAAAGCAGCAACAATGATTTCTTTAGTTGTACCAATATTAATATTAGGAATCCCAACTTTAGATACTTTGTTTGCAATAATAAGGAGATTAATCAAACACCAACCAATATTTTTACCAGATAAGCTTCATCTACATCATCAATTACTTGCTATGGGCTTATCACATAGAAACACAGTATTAGCGATATATGCAATGGATTTATTATTTGCCACTGCTTCAATAATATATATTTTACAAAATAGAACTCTCGGAAAATGGATCTACATAGCTATATTTTTATTAATCGTTTGGATTGCTTGTAAAACAAGTATTATAAAAGATAAAAAATTAAAAAATCAAAAATAATTAATGGTTATTTTTTCGCCCTGCATAAGAAAAAATGCCATAATTAATTAGCCACGTATTGGTAAATTTTACCAAATATTTTTATTTGCACATAGATTGCATAAAAACCAATGTAGAATTTTATATAATAATCGAGGGGATGGATATGAAAGATTTTGTCAAATGGCTAGGTGTAAACGAAAAAGTTGCTAAGGTAGTAGTGTGGATAGCAATAATAATGATACTTTTGATAATCATAAATGAAGCACTTGATAGTATGGGATTTCCCTATTATAAATTGACATACGAAAATCTAAAAGCAATTCCAACTAATAAAATAATTGATTTTGCTAGTAAAGTACTAATGTCTTTACTAAATTTTTATTCAATTGTTCTATTAGTCTTTAGAGTTAAAGATATTAAGAAAATATTTAAATATGCTTTACTTTATCTAATATTAAATATAATTATAGTTAATTTAACAGATTATGGTATTCTCCAGATATTTATAGTAATTTATTTAATGTGGTTTTGTTATCACTATTCTAGTAAAAACAAAAAGTATATTTTATACGGAATATTATCGTTAGCATTAAACACAGTTATTCAATACATCAGTTATTTGTACAAACTAAAATTCATTGACCAAACAGCATTAAGTAGTAATCTTAAATTGTTAATCTCTTTTGATTATTTCATCATTATCTTCGTAATAATTTTGATAAAGGAGCTAATTTTAAGAAAAAGGAGGGGTTAAAAAGTGGAAGGACCAGGCTGCTGGTTATGGTTTGGTAAATTTGACAAAGAAGGCAAATTTGCTAAAAAATTAGCCAAGAAATTAGTTAATAGAAAATAAATATTAACTGTAATAAGTTAAATGGGCCCTTAAAACTTATTACACAAAGGAAAGATGTAAATGAAAACAGATAAAAAGAAATCAAAATCCAAAAGAAAACATAAAAACGGTATATGGTTTAATAACACTGAAGCAATAGAAAATTATTCTACGTACAATGCTGAAAAATTAACAAAGATAATAGAGAACATTATTTTTTATGGAATTACAGTTCCTCTCCAATTAATTCAAACTTTAGGGGTTGTTTTAATAGCAATATTTAACAATGCTTTTGCAGAACTATCATTTTTTCTAATAGGCTTTTTCTTTACTCGTTCTATTTTAGGAGAAACATTTCATTTAAATTCTACAATTACTTGCACCACATCAACTTGGATAATATTTTTTGTTATCACATCTTTGATTCCAAGTATATATGTAAGTGTTTTCTTATGTATAATTTTAGGAAGTCTTGTAGCAACATACTTACATTATATTGTAGTAAAGGATATCCCTAAATGCCCAAAAGATTAACAACTTTATTTTTAACCACCAACAAAGATGATTTAGAACAATTATGTAAAGAAAAAGGTCTAAATGATTATGAAACAGAAATAATTATGAGAATTTATTGGAAGAAACAAAGCCTAAATTTTATCGCAGATACAATGGAATTTGATAAATTTGGCAAAGTCCAAAAATATTATTCATTAAGAACAATAAATACAATCCACAAAGAAGCTTTTTTAAAATTAATGTTATCTAAAAAAGAATAAATAGCCACCACCCACAATAAAATAATGATTTTTACAAGGATAAAAAGGCATAAAATACAAAGAAAAGGAAAGTGGAAATAGTGTTAAAAATCATTACAATTAATGATGATGAACAAACAAATAAGAAAATACACAATATCATAGATAAAATTCTAATGAAGTATGATTTCAACTATAAATATTATAATTTTAATCATGATAATAAATTAGAAGATTTTCTTAAAACTAAAAACAAAACAACTATTTACATAATAAATAATAGTAATGATATATTAGATATAATATCCAAGATTAGAAATGACTACAAACAGTACAACGCTTTTATTTTCATAATTAATATTAATAATAGAGAACTAAAAAAACAAATAATAAAAAATTATCCATTTAACATTAAAATAATAAATAATATTGATAATCAAGAAGAAGTAATAAAAGATTGTCTAAACTATATATTAAAAGCATTATCTAACAATGATGATGTTTTAATAATTAAAAGTGAAGGTACAATAAGATTTATTCCCTATGAAGAAATATTATATATTGAAAAACAACCAAATGTTAAAACACTAGATATAGTAACAACAACAAATATAATCCCTGTAAATAAAACATTAAAAGATTTAAATTCCCAACTAACTAAAAAATTTATTCAAACTCACAGAAGTGCTATCATAAATAAAGAAAATGTTAAAGAATTTAACTTAAAAGACAATAAAATAATTTTTTATAATGGACAAGAGTGTAACCTAATTTCTAGAAATTATAAAAAAATAATTTCCAAAGAAGTTCAAAAAACGACAGTTTAGGAATATTTAAAAAAAAGAATAAATAATATGCTATCATAAACGAGCACTAAAAAAATATGAAAGGGGTAAGATAGATGAATCAAGTTCTTAAAAGATTTAATAGTATTAAAAGTTATAATTTTATTAATCATAAGTTTCAAAAAGATGTTTGTATATTTTATGTTTTACAAAATGTAAAATTAGATAAAACAAACATATTTTAATTTAAAAAGAAAATAATATTCGACAAAAAAAGACTAGAGTAATAATTATACTTTTAATCATGACGGATTAAAAGTAACATCAAAAGCAAGTATAAAGAAAAGAGGTGTAAAAATGAGCGGTTTCATCAAGTGGTTTAACAATGAAAAAGGTTATGGCTTCATCCAATATAAAGAAAATGAAGATATCTTTGTTCATTATAGTGCCATAAATATGGAAGGATACAAAACATTAAACGAAGGCGATTATGTTAATTTTGAATTAGTTAAAACTAATAAAGGATTACAAGCACTAGATGTTAAATTAGTAAAAGAAACAGTAACCACAAGATAAGTGGTTTTTTCTTGACATAAAATAAAAGTTTAATAAATTTAAAATTTATGGTAAAATATAATTATAGGAGATAATATGAAAGTACCAGTAATAAAAAAAGAAAAACAATTTGCATTTATTGAAGATGAGCCAATTACACCAAATGGAACTGATGTGTTAATTGAAGTAAGAAACGTAGGAATATGTGGCTCTGATATCCATTATTGGGATATTGGACAACCAGAAGGATTAATATTAGGTCATGAGTTTAGTGGTCTAGTACTAGATCCGGGAAATAGAAAAGATTTAAAAATAAAAGATCGTGTAACAGCACTGCCAATCTCACCATGTAACACTTGTCCAGCTTGTAAAAGTGGCAATGTCCAGTATTGTGAAAAGACTTGGTCTAATGCTGTAGGACTATCATCAACTTATAAAGGAGCCTTTTCTAAACTAATAAAAGTAAGACCTGATATGGTTGTAAAAATTCCTAATAATGTTAGCTTTGAACATGCAGCCTTAACTGAGCCGCTAGCAGTATCATTACACGCAACAAACTTAGTTAACATAACCAAAAATGATAAAGTTTTAGTAATTGGAGCAGGAATAATTGGTATTGCCTGTGCCATGTTTGCAAAAAACAAAAAAGCTTCACTAGTAAGTGTTAGTGAAACTAATATCAAAAGAGCTAAAAAAGCTGTTTCTTTACAAGTAGTAGATAAATACTATGATGCCACCAAAGAAGATTTACAAGAAAACATTTTAAAAGATACAACTTATGGATATGATGTAGTATTTGAATGCTGTGGAACATCTAAAGCCATAACCAGTGCTATCCAAGCAGTAAGACCGGGTGGTACCATAATCTTGGTAGGAGTATCAACTTTCCCAACTACAATTCCTACATCACTATTAGTAACCAAAGAAGTAACAACAAAAGGCTCAATTGCGTACACTAAAAAAGAATTTGAAGATTGCTTAAATCTAATATCCAAAAAGAAAGTATTAACAGATGAACTAATAGATAAAGTAATAACAATTGATAAAGTTCAAGACGCTTTTGAACAACTTACAAGTAAAGATAACAATGCTATAAAAATATTAATAGACCAAACAAAAAAGTAAAAAAGAAAGGAACTAATATGAAAACAATTATAAGAAGTGAAAAACAAAAAGTAACTGACTCAATGAAAGAGTATACAGACAAAAAATTATCCAAAATTGATAAATATTTAGAAAGTAGTGAAAATATCACAGCCAATGTTTTATTTAAACTAACGGGGCCAAAACAAAAAGTAGAAATAACAATCCCTTTACAAGGCTACACTTTAAGAGTAGAAGTAACGGGAGAAGATTACTATGCAATTATTGATTCAGCTATTGATAAATTAGAAAGACAAATAAGAAAAAACAAAACAAGAATTAACCGAAGAAAAACAAAAACATATGATGATTTTACAAATTTAGATTTTGTTGAAGAAGAAGAAAACAAAGATAAAATAGAAAAAAGAAAGAAAGTAGAACTAAAACCAATGGACGAAGAAGAAGCAATTCTTCAAATGGAATTATCAAATCATGATTTCTATGTATTTAAAAACAAAGAAACAGGAAAGTTAGCTATAATATATAAAAGAAAAGATTCTGGCTATGGATTAATTGAAGAAGAGTAATTGACTTTTAAAATAAAAAAGATTAGAATATATGGTCATAGAAAGCACTATAACTAATATTGATCTATGGAGGCAGAAGTATGAAGTTAAATCCTCAAACAATAAGGCAATTACAACCAGAAACTATTCAAAGTTATTTAAAAGAAGAATTAGAATATCTCTATAATAGCTATAGTTATCTAGGTTTAACAGTAATTCAATTTGATTTACTATCTTTAACTGTAATTAAAAAGTATCAAAAAACTTATGATGGAATAGAACAATATAGTAAATACATAATAAGAAAAATGAAAGCTGCTATGACAAAATATTTAGAAAATTTAACTGATAAAAAAGAAGTATTAACAATCATCAATAAGTACCTAAACCAAAAACTATCTATAAATGATAATATTATAACTAGTCAAGACAACTTAAGAAAACTTCTAAAAATAATAAGGATAAGCAGTTTAACTATCGACCAAGAATTACTACAATTTCTAAAGAACAATCCTAATTTTATAAATATAATAACTAAAACTATGCAAACAAGTGATTTAGATGATAATAATATTTTAAAATATCTAATTGAAAAAGCTAAAAAAGAAGATCCCAAAAATGATTTAAACAATACAGAAACATTATCATTAACATCTGCAAAATATAAAAAATTAATAGAAAACACACCTTTATTAACAGACGAAGAACAAAAAGAATTAATCAAAGAATATAGAAATGGCGACCAGCAAGCTAAAGATAAAATGATTAAAGGAAATTTAAGATTAGTCATGAAAGAAATAAACAAATTTTATAAAGGAAAAGTACTATTTGATGATTTAATGCAAGAGGGTACCATTGCTCTTATGCGTGCTATTGAAAGCTTTGATGTTAATTTAGGATTTAAATTTTCTACTTATGCTGTACCTGCTATAGACCACAGAATAACAGCGTATCTTGATACAAATATGCCAGATATTGCCATGACTGTGAATCAAGAAACATCGCATGATATCGTCATATACAAAAAAACAGTAGAAAATTTTCGTGATGAATTAAAAAGAAATCCAACTTTAGAAGAAATAGCAAATATTATGCATATATCTAAAGAAAGAGCTAGAGTATTAAACGCAACAACTCGTGAATTAAATATAAATGAAGAAGTAAGTTGTGAAAATAATAATAAAGAAATAGAACAACTTATATCAAGTCAAGATATGAGTATCGAAGATGTTATTGCCGAAAAAGATCTTCAACAGAAAATAAGAGATTTAATAAATACTCGAATAACTGATGAAAGAGCTCGCGATGTAATTATACAAGCTGTTGGAATATCAGGTCTTGCTCCTCAAACTTTAACAAAAATTGCCCAAAAATATGGTATAACAAGAGAAAGAGCAAGACAAATATTTAATAATAGCATGAGAAGTATAATTTTTTCTCAAGAAATAGAAAAATTAGCTTTAACAGCAGCCAATCCAGAAAAAGCATTAAAAAGAATAAGAGAACTACGAATAGCTTATCGTGAAAATAAAAGAGAAGCTCACATAAGTATAAGAGAAATAACAGATAACAAAGACAGAAAAATAAACACAAGGAAAAAAATATAATTCCTTGTGTTTTAAATATGAATTTAAAAAGACAAAATTTACTTTTGTTCAACACAATACCATAATGTATGTACAAAAGTAGCGATAAAAGAAAGAGTGTTCATAATGAAAGAAATAAAATTTTATCAAAAAGTATTGCAATTTAATGCTAAATTATCTAAAACATCGCTAATGTTACCAGATGGCTATAGCATAATTAATCCTTTTATAAGTGAACAAAAAAATTTAGTTAACAGTATTTCATCTATTTTTTATAAAAAATTTTATAATGATACAAACAAAAGGAGATTAATATTAGGAAGCTCTCCAGCCCGCAGAGGTACTGCTGTTACTGGCGTTCCATTTGAAGATGTAAAACATTTAGAAGATAAAACAGGAATATCAATTAAAAACTTTTATATTAATAAATCTTCGTCTAACTTTTTATATGATGTAATCGAAGAATATGGTGGATGTAAAAAATTTTATTCTAGATTTTATATGAGTTTTGTCTGTCCACTTGGAATAGCAAAAATCAACTCTAAAGGCAATGAAGTCAACTGTAATTATTATGATACTAAAAAATTAGAAAATACATTGTATCCGTTAATTATTCAATCATTAAAAGAACAGATTAGTTTTGGTATAGATACTTCTATATGTTACTGTATAGGTAGTGGCGAAAATTATAAATTTTTAAAAAAAATAAATAATGAGTATAATTTTTTTGAAGAAATTATACCATTGGAACACCCAAGATTTATTATGCAATATAACTCAAGACAAAAGGAACAATTTTTAAAAAAATATTTAACAGCATTGCACCTTGATAATAAAAATAAAAAGCATAAAAAGCCTTTTATCATATAATGTTGATAATATAATAAAATATTTTACAAAGTTAGTATTAAGTTGCGTTAGACGCGTCAAAAAAAATAATACAAGGTAACATACAGTCGTTTCCTTGTTTTGTCTATAAAATAGTGATAAAATATTGTATTGAAATTCATTTAATATTATTTAGTGTCATCTAGTAAATTTGTGGTAACAAAAAAGCCAAATTTTTAATTATAAAAATTTGAAATGAACACTAATTTTGAGATTAAAAGTAGCAATAAAGGAGGAAATATGTTTAAATTACATAGTGAATATAAACCATCTGGAGACCAACCAGAAGCTATAAAATCATTAGTAAACGGAGTAAAAAATGGCGAAAAACATCAAGTTTTACTTGGAGCAACAGGAACAGGTAAAACATTTACTATTGCAAACGTCATACAACAAGTAAATAAACCAACCCTTGTTTTAGCCCACAATAAGACCCTTGCGGGACAGCTATATAGTGAACTAAAAGAGTTGTTTCCAGAAAACCATGTTTGCTATTTTGTTTCCTATAACGATTATGAAAGGAAACGTGTTATATTTAATGGTATTTAGTGTTATTTAGTCCGAGTAAAATGTATTAAATA
>CANQOV010000039.1 GCA_947625575.1 uncultured Bacilli bacterium
CCAATCTGACCATATATTTTAACATATTATTAAAACATTATCTAAATATAGGGGTCACTATGTATTATAAATTTTCAAAAAATATCAATAGACTATTTAATAAATGCTAAAAGTATGATATGTTATTAATAGAGGCGAAAGATTATATAAAATGTTCGTTATTGGTGAAAAGTTGTAAATAACTACATCACTCGCACCAGATTGATATCAAACTCGGACTTTTTAAAATATTTAATAAGTTCGAGTTTTAAAATGTTCAAATTTATGAAAGCTAGTCGAATCAATAGCAACCACCATGAGACAAAGTACTTTTATTACCAAAAAGTTGCCTAATAAATTGATAATTAGAAAAAACATAGACAGAAAGTTTGATATTGATAGAAAAGATAATCAAAAAAGCTGATATATTTAAATAATAATTTAAATTTGTAAAAAAATATGGTAGTATATGTTTATATTAGTAAGTTTAAAAATCAAAAATCTTTAGCATTAAGGGGGGAATATACACGAAAACATACATTGTATTAGATGAATCAGGAGCAATGCATTTAAAAAATGAGCGTTATTTTGTTATCGCTGGATTTATGACACGAGAACTTCATAAGGTCACTTCTATACATAAAAGAATTGAGGAAATTGTAAAAGTAAGAAAAAAAATTCCAATTAATCAAAAAATTGAATTAAAATCTTCAAAAATTAATGATAGTCAACAAGCATTATTCTTAAATGAAATATATGATCTATCAGGAGTTGTTCCAATAGCAATTGTGATTGATAAAGATAATTTATCTAAATTTGGGGCTTCAGAAAATGTCGCTTACAATTTTTTTGTTAAAAATTTACTTAAATATTTGTTTAAATGTGACATACCAATATTACAAACAAATGATGTAGAGTTAAGAGTAGATAATAGAAATACCTCCGTAAAAAATTTAAAAGATTTAGAAACTTTTTTACAATGGGAATTTGAACTTATGGATTTAGAAGTAAAAGTAAAATATTTAGATTCAAAAGATAATAGAGATATTCAAATGGCAGATTATATTGCTAATATGGTGTGGAAAAAATACAATTGTCCGAAAGAAGATTTATCTAGGAGAGTTCCACAATATTATAGGACCTATATTTCAAAATTTCCTCTTAAACTCTTTGGAAATAATCCATCATAAAGCAACTTAAACAAGAAAGTGCCAAAAATGAAGAAATTTCAGAAAAAATAGTTGTAAATTCGTAAAAATGTAGTATAATACTATCAGAAGACCTTTGAGGTGTATCGAACTAAGCATTTTATATGCGAATGTTCTAATCGTATGTTAAGTACGGGATCCCTCAGGCAAGAAAAGTAACTCGGAAGAGTTACTTTTCTTTTGAATTTATATTATGACAAAAATCTTGGTAATTATTTTACCAAAGTAAATTAATTAAAAATTAAATGTGATTTCATGTTTAAATTAGTTTTATTTCAATACATAAGATACCATATTCTTTTTGTTTTTCTTTTGAATAAAATTGTTCAAGATTCGATATTAATTCTTCTTTGGTTATTGATTTGTCTGCTAAAAGAGAAATATCAAAATCTTTAGTCATATCTTCAATATTTTTGTATTTAAATAAATTGGTAACTTCTACTTTAAAATTTTCTATTAATTGTGGCTCTTTAAAAAAAATAATGTTGTCTCCAATTTTAATTTGTTGTCTTTTTTCATCATTAAGTCTAATTTCAATTCTTTTTGTTCCGTGTAATATAAAATCATAGTATTTTGGTTGTAATTTCATTTTATGTATCATGATAATTCCTTTCTTCCTTATAAATAAAAATTTATTTTTTTTAGCAAAATAAAAACCCTTATTTTATTAAGGGATAATAACGATGTTGGTGGACCCTGTAGGATTCGAACCTACAACCGATCGGTTATGAGCCGATTGCTCTAACCATTGAGCTAAGGGTCCATTTTTTCATTGCCCTTTTATAGTAGCACATTTGATAAATAAAAATCAATAATATTTTAAAAAAAAGTAAAAAAAAATAGTTTTTAAACTATTCTTCTTTATTAATATTTAAAGCATTTAATAAATTTACTTTAAACATATCTTTTTCAGCATTACTTTTAGATATTATTACTCCTTTATATGTAGCAAGTTCACTTCTATGACCCTCATCTAAAATATCTTCTGGAGTAATATTGGATAATAAAACTACTCTACTATCTTCATAAACAGTATAATGAAGTTTTAGTTTTCCATGTACTTTTGCAGATAAACTATCTGTTGGCAATTCTATTTCATAACTTTTAGTATTGTTTTCTTTAGAAGTTGCAACTAAATCACCAACGAATTTACCTTCTCTTAAAGATGGATAGTGGTCAAATACTAATTTTTTATAAGCTAACATATTGTATTTTCTCACTGATCTTTCTTTCTTTCTGAATTCATTTTCATCTACGTATTCAAAATGATAATATTGATGCTTATTTTCCATTTCCAAAACCCCCTCATCTTTTTTGGCAATCTTCATTAAGTGTCTAAATTATATCATATTTGTTCTATTTTGTCAAATCATTTAGATACTTTTTAAGCTCAATGGCAACGTTTTTAGGTATTATTTGTTCTAATTGTTCAATAGGTGCTTCTTTCATTTTATTTACTGAGCCATATTTTTTTAATAACTTCTTGCGTCTTTTTTCTCCAATTCCCTCAATATTTTCTAATATACTTTCAATACTTCCTTTAGATTTGATATCCCTATGATAAGAAATAGCAAAACGATGTACTTCATCTTGCATTTTAGTAAGATATAAAAATAAACCATTGTCTTTTGGTAAAATTATTTCTTCATTATTATCTAAAACAATAGATGATGTTCTATGATGATCATCTTTTTTTAAACCAATTACTTTTATATTAATATTCAGACTATCTATTATTTCTTTTACAGCATTTATTTGAAGTGGACCACCGTCAACAATTATTAAGTCTGGTTTTTGTAAATTTTCTAATAAAACTTTGTAATATCTACGATAAACTACTTCTTTCATTGCCGATAAATCATCTTTGTTTTCAGTACTTATCTTATATTTACGATACTCTTTCTTATTAGGAAGAAAATCATCAAAAACAACCATTGCTCCAACATAATATGTCCCAAATAAATGGGAATTATCAAATAATTCTATTCTTTCTAACTTATCTAAATTCAATTTTTCTTTTAATAAATTAATAGCATTATATCTTGCTTCATCATTTCTTTTTAATAATTCTATTTTTTCACGAGAAGATATTTCTGAATTTAAATTAGCCATATTTAATATTTTTAAAACATCACCTTTTTTAGGAATTAATACTTCTATTTGTAAATATTCTTCTAGTAAAGATTTGTCTATGATATCATTAATAACTATTTGTTTTGGTAAAGGAAATTTGTCATAAAAATCAATAATATATCTTAAATAGACATCACTTATATCTATGTAGTCATCTATTATTTTATTTATTTTTCCTGTTATAATACCATCTTTAATAATTAGGGTTGTAATTGTTAAATAATTATCTTTTTCATATATACCAAAGACATCAAAATTATGTTTGATACTAGATACTATTATTTGTTTATTAATAGTGGTTTTTATAGATTCTATTTTGTTTTTTAAATCAAGGGCTTTTTCATAATTTAGATTGTCTGATGCTTTTTGCATTTCTTCTTCTAATTTTTTAGTTATTAATTTATAATCTCCATTTAAAATACTAGTTATTTCTTTAACCATATTATTTATTTTTTCTTCTGATATTTTATATTTACAATAACCTAGACACTCATTAATATGATAATATAAACAAACATCTTTAGGAAGATTATTACATTTTTTTAATGGGTATATTCTATTAATTAAGTTTACTGTTTCTTTAGCACTTACTACATTTGGGTATGGACCAAATAATTTGTCTTTTATTTTCTTTCTATTTTTACTTCTTATTATTTTTAAAGAGGGGTATGGTTTAGTTGATAAAGATATGTATGGGTATGTTTTATCGTCTTTTAATAAAATATTATATTTAGGGTTATATTTTTTTATTAAGTTTATTTCTAATATTAGAGATTCTATTTCACTATTGGTAACAATATATTGAAAAGAGTTAATATTATCTACTAAAACTTTAGTTTTACCTGTATGGATACGATTAAAATAAGAATTTACTCTTCTTTTTAGGTTTTTGGCTTTTCCAACATAGATTATTATATCATCTTTATCTTTGTATAAATAACAACCTGGTTTTTCAGGTATTAAAGATAATTTTTCAATAAATTCTGCATTTTTCATATTATTTTCCTCTTTTTTGTATTATAACATAACTTTACACTTTTTTTCTTATTTTATATAATTATTTTGGTGAAGTCTATGTATACAATTAAAAATATGGTTATGAAGATATTGATAGTTAAAAGGTCTAAATTTATTAGTTTTTTAATACCTTGTAGTAGTATAGATGAGTTTAATAGATATTTAAGTGATATTAAAAAAGAATATAAAAATGCTAATCATTTTTGTTATGCTTATATTATTCAAGATAAGATTAAATGTTCTGATGATAAAGAGCCTAGCAAGACTGCAGGAATACCTATTCTTAATTGTTTAAGTAAAAATAATTTAGTTAATGTTGGTTGTATTGTAGCAAGAATTTTTGGAGGTATTAAACTTGGGGCAGCAGGTTTAACTAGAGCTTATGCAAATTCATGTTTGGAAGCAATTAAAGAGGCAGAAATAACTTTATATAAAGTATATTCTGTTGTTAAGATAGCTTTTACATATAATTTAGAAGCTATAGTTAGTGATTATGTTAAAAATTATAATGTTTTGAATAAAAAATATTTAGATAAAGTTATTTATGAAATAGAAGTTCCTATAGATGAAAAAGAGATATTTTTAAAAAATATCCCTATAAAGTTTGAAATTGTTATTTAGTTATTTACTAAATGATGAATTTGTTTGGTTGATGAGGTTATTTTGTTAAATGTGTAACCTTCTTTTAAACCATATTGAATTATACATTCTAAAGCATTGGCTGTTGCTTGTTTGGTACTGGCATCATGCATTAGTACTATGTTTACTGTATTGTTTAAACCTTTGATGACATTATTACATATTTTAGTGCTGTTAGATGTTACTACATCACCACTAGAAACGTTCCAATCTTGATATATATAGCCTTTTTGATAAGATTGTTTTACTAATCTTGTCATTATATTTTTATTAAATGAAGAGACTGTATTAGAACTTCCTCCTGGGAATCTAAATATTTTGGAGTCATAACCTGTTAAATTTTTTACTTTGGTTTCGATGATATCTATATCTTTCCAAAAGTTTTCTTCACTTTTATAAATGTAAGAATAGTCATGAGAAGCTGTATGATAACCTATGGTATGACCTTCGTTATATTCTCTTTTTAGAAGATAGTCTAAAGATGAAGATTTTTTTAATACAAAGAAAGTAGCTTTGATATTATATTTTTTTAAGATATCTAATATTTTTGGTGTGACATTAGAACTTGGACCATCATCAAAAGTTAAATATATTTCACGATGTTCTTTTTCTTTTACAATTACATCTTGTTGTTTTTTAGTTGTGTTACCACTGGAATCTGTTACTTGATAAGTTATTTTATAATTTCCTATTTTTGATGTATCTAGTTTAGATATACTAACTTTGTTAGTTAAAGTGCCGTCACAATTATCTGTTGCTTGATAATCTTTAGATAGTTTACCATTTTTGTATACTATTACTGGGTTGGTGAAAGATATTGTTGGTGGTGTTTTATCAAGATAAGTAATTGATCTTGAAATTGTAGTTTTGTTGTTACTGGAATCTGTTACTTCATAAATTATTTTGTTTTTTTCTTTAGTTATTTTTACTTTGTCATTTAAGTTTTTATCATAGTTATCTGTTATAGTATAACCCTCTTCTTTATATTCTTTGTTAGGACAAGCTATTCCAGTTCCTTTTAAGGTAATAGTAGGTGCAATATCATCTACTACTGTTACTAAACGTTTTAAAGTTTTCTTTTTGTATCGATATGTTACTTGATATGTTCCTAATACATCAGGATTAATGTTACTAACAATAGATACTTCTCGTTTTTTATTATCATCATTTATAGAAAAACCAGGATCTATAAATTTTCCTTGATAAGATATAGTCATTTCAGTTGGACCCTTTAGTTTAAATACTACAGGATGATAAAATAATTTATAAGATATTACACTTAAACACGTTAAAACAATTAGGAAAAAGATACTGTAAATTATTTTAAAATTTTTATTTTTCATATTACTTCACTAAACTAATTATACACTTTTTTTATTACTTAGAATTAGAAATTAGTAATATTTCATAAAGTTTTAGATGTTTGTCTGTCAAGTTTTCTATACTTTTTAATAATTCGTTAGCGGCTTCGATAAAGTTTTTTGGCTCTTTATCAAAATATTCAAAATAATAATAATTTAATTTTTCTTTATTATTAAGTTCTTTTAAGGTTTGTATTTCTTTAGTTAGAATTTCTTTTATTTCTTTTTCTTTTCTTGTTAAACAAAGTGTTTGGTTGTTTTTGTTATTTAATAAAGAGTAGTCTATTTTAAATTCATTTAAAGAATTTGATAAATCAAGAATTTCTTCTTCTTCATTTATTAGGGTATCAGATATTTGATCTATTATTTTATCTTTAATAGTAAAGGCATAGACTTTTTTAGTGTCTGTTGCTAAAAATAAATATTTATATTTTTCTTCAGTTAAAGAGTCATAAAAAACTGTTTTGTTTTTAATTGATTCGAGAAATTCTTCGTTAAATTTAATATTTTTATTATACATATTTTTTAATAATGGAGTTGACACTTTTATTAGGGGGATTTTTTTAATCATTTTTATATCATCATGGTCTTCCCACTCAAAAAAAGGTATCATAAAATCATTAAAATTCAATAAAATATCATATACATATATCATTTTATATCACCCATTATTATATTGGACAAAAAAATTTTTTTTAATCATAATTGTACTAATTTAGGATATATGTTAGAATTTTAATTGGAGGATATAGTTATGAAAGGTTTTTTTTATTATATTATTTTAGGATTAATTCAAGGTATTACTGAGCCTATTCCAGTTTCATCTTCAGGTCATGTTTTAATATTTAGTAGGCTTCTTAATGGTAATAAGATAAATATTGATATTGAATTATTAGCTATTATTACAAATTTAGGTAGTTTGTTAGCAATTTGTTTTTTGTATAGAAAAAAGATTGTGACATTGTTTAGAGACTTTTTTGGATATTTAAAAACAAAAGATGTTAGTAAGAAAGATAATTATAGATATTGTTGGTATTTAGTTTTAGCTACTATACCTGCTGGAATTATAGGATTAGTTGTCAGTTATTTTCATGTGTTTGATGTTTTAGAAAAAAATATAAGATTTGTCGGAGTTACTTTGTTAATAACTGCAGGATTTTTATTTCTAATAAGAAATGTTAAGGGAAGTAAAGATAATAAAGATATTACTTTAAAAGATGCTTTAGTTATTGGATTTTTCCAAGTTGTTAGTTTAATTCCTGGAATATCTAGAAGTGGTGCTACTATAGTGGGGGGTATGAGTCGTGATTTGAAACGTGATGTTAGTTTTGATTTTTCATTTTTACTTTATATACCTATTAGTATAGCTACTACTTTATTAGGAATTAAAGATTTAATAACTAGTAATTTAAGCTTTTATACTTGGTTGTGTTATTTAGCTTCTTTAGTTGTGGCAATGGTAACTACTTATGTTGCTACTAAATGGTTTAAAAATATTGTTAGAAATGGTAAATTGATTTACTTTGTTATCTATTGTTTAGTAGTAGGTTTAGCAGTAATATTATTCTTATAAAATATAGTTAAAATTAATATAAAAATGTGTCTAAATTAATGACACATTTTTTCGTTAGAATAATAGTTAGTAAATTACTAATACAGAACGATCTCCTAAAATGTTTAATGCTCTACCACTTTCAGGATATGATGAAAAGATACCAGCAGTTGTTGCTTTATTTTCATGTGCACTACTACCGCCACGAAGAAACATAACATTACTACTTATGAGTAAATAATCTCCATACCAACCACCCAAATTGTTATTAAGCTGTTTTATTACTTCTTTGGTTCCATCTCCTAGTTTTCCTCTTTTATAGGCTTCAACATTATTATTTGTTGTTCCATAACTATATTTGTCATAATATTTATCTTTAGGATAAGTAGTAAATCCAGTTGACGTAAATACACTATTATTTGTTGCAATCATTATACCCATCGCATCTTCCCAATTTCCTCCAGACATATCATATATTCCATAGATATTGCCTGTGGTACTTGCTCCAATACCTTTACCTGTTGATTTTGATGTTTTAACATTATCACTATTTATTATATAATCATCATAAGAATATGAGCCATTAGCAATATAATCTGAATTTTCTGATGTATTTCCCGCACTTCTGCCTGTATAACCTCCATTGTTAAAATATACTTCTGAGCAATTACCATTTGTACATCTTCCATATTTTGATTGAGTTAAATAAGCAACAGCACCCCATTCCATATTTTTAGTTAAATGGGTATCAAAGTTGTTGGTATCTCCAGTTAAATCACCAGAATCCGTATAAGCTGTAGCTTTGCTTTCAAAACCATATATATTATCTTTTAATTCCATTTTTCTTGTTTCTTGAAAAAATGT
>CANQOV010000040.1 GCA_947625575.1 uncultured Bacilli bacterium
TTTACTATCACAGATTTATCAGAGGATAATAGAGTAACAACAGGACAAATTGCCATGAGTTATGAAGAAAGTTCAACGATAATAAGTGTAGATAATGCAATGCCTATGACTGATGAACTTGGTAAAACTCAAAATGACTATTTTGAATTTACAGTAACAAGTAAAGCTACAACCAATGAAACAGATAATATAGGTGTAGCATTATCGTATGAAATTAACATGTCAAGTATTGCACTTGATGAGGATAAAGAACAAATTCCATTTCAATGTTTAAATGTTTATTTAACTGAGGTAAAAGATAGTGAAGAAGTTCCTTTAATAGATAGTTATCTTGATTTCCTTTCATATTCCGATTTAAGAGAAAATAGCATAAGTTTATATAGAAAAGTTAATCTTCATAAAAATGGAAACAATGAAATAACAACTAAATATAGATTAAGATTATGGATAAGTGATAATGGAAGGGGTAATTTATCAGAAGATTTATTTGCAAGCGAACATCAGTATAAATTTGTAGTTAATATTAATACTGTTGATTTAAGATCTGGTAATTTATCCCAAAATTGGATATCTAAAGTTGAAACATATCTTTCTAATAAAACATTTAAAGCATTATTAACAAGTGATACAAAAAAAATGCCAGAAACATATGATTATAAAGAAGTTAATTATACAAAAACTGGAGAATATGATGTATCAGAATTAAATGACAGAAAAGTTATGCTAGGTTTGTATTATGATTCAACAACAGATAGTAATTTAGCAATATTAGGACAAGATGGTGGTGTTATTGCACCATATGATTGCACGCACTTATTTGATGATGGAGACGAATATTGGAACGAAGGTTTTTTTGAATTAATTGACTTAACTCATTTTGATACAAGTAGGACAATTACAATGAAATATATGTTTATTGATAATAAATTAACTGAATTGATGTTGCCAAAAGGCTTTGGAAGTTCTGCAACTAATATGTATGGATTATTTTATGCTAGTGAAATTGAAACATTAGATTTAACTAATTTAGATACTAGTAAAGCTGTAAATATGGGTAGTATGTTTCATAAATGTGGCCATTTAAAAAACATTATATTTCCTGATAATTTTGGAAGTGTAGCAACAGATATGATGGGTATGTTTATGTATTGTGGCGAATTACAAAACCTTGATTTGAGCAATTGGAATACAAGCCATGTTACAAATATGAGTTGGATGTTTGATAGTTGTATTAAATTAAATCCACCGACTTTTCCTCAAGGATTTGGAAGTGCAGCAACAGATATGAGTTTCATGTTTACAGGATGTCATGCATTTAACGAATTAGATTTAACCGCTTTTGATACAAGAAACGTAAAAAATATGAGGTGGATGTTTGAATATGATTTTTCTCTAACTAAAGTTACTGTAGGCTGTAATTGGAAAACAGCCGATGATACAACAGGTTGGTTTGATAAAGCAATAGCTACTGATGTAACAAAAGTATGTCCAGAAGAATAAAAAAAAAGACTAAATATGTCGAAAAAAAATTAATTATTTATGAAATATAAAAATTCATGATAAATATAGGCTATAAATTTAATATTTCACTAGGGAAAAAAGCAATTTTTTTCTCTTTTTTTTGTCTGAAATATCAATTTCTTTGATTTGATACCTTATTTTTACTATGTTAATCTATTGCCTCGAGGTGAAAGAAATGAAGAAATTATATTTTTTATTGATGTTAATTAGTATTATTTTTATTAGCAGTATTGATGTAAATGCCTTAACTACAAATAAAGGCAAATTATATGAAGTTTACTGGAGTGAATCTAAAGTAAATGTTTTTGCGGAAGATACGACTACCAAAGGTATGGATTATAATGGGTGGTATATTGAATCTAGTAGTGACGATAACATCTATTATTGTATTGAGCCAGAAAGTTATATGTTAGGTAAAAGTGAAGCCGTAACAGGAACTCATACTGTTTTATCAACCGATAGTGATATCTCATCTCATTTAAGAATCAGTAACAGTAAATACAAAAGAGTTAAGCTTTTAGCATATTATGGTTATAAATATGGCGATCATAAAGAAAAATATTGGTATGGAATAACACAAAAAATGATTTGGGATGAAATAAGACCAGATATAACATGGCAATATAAAACATCTAGATATGGTACAGTTAACAAAAGTTTATACACCAAAGAAGAAAAAGAACTAACAGCCTTAGTGGATAATCATCATGCTTTACCAAGTTTTAACAATAAACAACTTAAAATAAGTTTAAAAGACGGTGATTATACCCTAACAGATACCAACAAAGTTTTAGAAAATTTTACCATTGAAAACAATGAGTGTGCTGATTTTAAAATTAATGGCAGTGAATTGCTAATCCATCCTAAAACAGCTTGTGGTATATCAGATATTACTTTAAAAAGAAAAAAAACTTTAGAAAAAGTAAAACTTTATTATTCCTCAACTTATCAAGATATAATCTCAAGAGGAGAAATAGAATCAAATGACGGAGCTTTTAAACTTGAAATAACGGGTATTCCAGTTGAAGTATATAAATATGACAGCACTACTAATACATATGTTCACAATGATTATCGCAGTTTATTTAATACTATGTATGAAGTCTATGAAGATAACGATTTAAAAGCTCAAATAACTTTTGGAGGAACACCAGCAACATTAAACTTTAGTTATGGTAAACAATATAAATTTGTTGAAGTACAAGCAGGAAAAGGATATAAAATTAATCAAGAAGATTTAATAATAGACTTTGATGAAAATAGTCCTACTACATATATACTTTATGATGAGCCAATGACAGGAACATTGAAGATTAAAAAATATAAAATAGATTATAACAATGATAAAAGTTTTGAGTATCTCGCTAAATTTAATATCTATGATATGGATAATGTTTTAGTGGGTACTTTAACAACAGATAAAAATGGCGAGGGAAGTATATCTTTACCATATGGCAAATATACCTTACAGCAAATTGAAGGGGAAAAAGGTTATGTTTACAGTGATGATCTAACATTTATAATAGATGAAGAAAAAGATTATTACTATGAATTAAATAATTATATAAAAACAAAAATAGTTTTGAAAAAAATAGATAATGACACCCAAAAAAGTTTAGAAAATGTCTGCTTTAATTTATATGATTCTGACCAAAGATTTTTAAAGAATAGTTGTACCAACAAAAATGGTATTATAGAATTTACTGATTTAGATATAGGAAGATATATTATTAAAGAAATAACAGCTTTGCCATATTATCTAAATGTTTTTTCTCCAATTGTTGTTGAAGTAAATGAAAATGGTCAAATAATTAATTTAACTGTAACTAATGAAAAAGAAAAACTGCCACTTAGAATAATAAAAGTAGATACTGATACCAAACAACCACTAGCCAATGTAAAATTTGGAATATATGACTACAATACAGATAAACTTGTAATCGAAGCAACAACTGATGAATTTGGTACGATATATTTTGAAGAATTTCCAGCTGGTAAATATTACATACTTGAATTATCCACACTTGATGATTATGTAATAGATAAAAATAAACATGAGTTTGAATTAACAACCCAAGGAATAGTGATTGAATTAACAAATGAAAAAAAGACTGTTCCACTTAAGATAATAAAAGTGGATCTAGACACTAAAAAACCTTTAGAAAATGTTAAATTTGGTATATATGATTATAATACTGATATCTTAATAGAAGAAGTATTTACCAATAAATTTGGTATTATATATCTAGACAATCTTAAAGTAGGTAAGTACTATTTACTTGAATTATCTACCAATGAAGATTATGTACTTGATACAACTAAACACATTTTTGAACTTAAAGATCAAGAAGTAATAATTGAACTAACCAATAAAAAAATAACTAATCCTAAAACACTGGATAATATATTGGGTTACTTCATATTAGCGGGTATTAGTTTATTTTCCATTTTTTCTATAATTGTTACTAATCATAAAAAAAGATGACTATATTTATTTTAGATTTTATTATATAATTAACTTGGTGATTATTTTGTTAGTAGCAAAAAATTGGAAAGATTATGAAATAATAGGTATGAGTAATGGCGAAAAGCTAGAAAGATTTGGCAAATATTATTTATTGCGACCAGATCCTCAAATTATCTGGAAAGACAAACTAGATTATAGCCTTGTTAACGCTCATTATAAAAGAAGTAATACGGGTGGAGGAAGTTGGGATATTAAAACCAAATTACCAACTTCTTGGCAAATAAAATATAAAGATTATAACTTTAATATAAAACTTATGGGTTTTAAACACACAGGAATTTTCCCAGAACAAAGTATAAATTGGGATTTTATGGAAGAAAAAATAAAAAGTGCTAAAAGACCAATCAAAGTTTTAAATTTATTTGCTTACACAGGTTGTGCTAGTGTAGTTTGCTTAAAAAGTGGTGCTAGTGTTGTTCATGTTGATTCTTCACGTGGCATGGTTGATTGGGCTAAAGAAAACGTCTATTCCAACAATCTAGAAAATGCCAATATCAGATTTATAGTAGATGATGTTATTAAATTTGTAAAAAGAGAAATACGAAGAGGAAATAAATACGATGCTATAATCATGGACCCTCCTTCATTTGGAAGAGGCTCTAATAAAGAAGTTTGGTCTATAGATAAAGATTTAGATAACTTAATAGAATTATGTATGCAACTATTAAAAGATAAACCACTATTTTTTATAATTAATTCCTACACTGCTGGACTATCTTGTCAAGTTTTAGAAAATATTTTAAAACTATATTTTAAAGATTATCCCGGTCATATAACAAGCGGAGAAATTGGATTACCTGCCAATAATGATCTTATCTTACCATGTGGAGTATATGGACGATATGAAGACTAATGATTTAAATATTTTATATGAAGATAATCATATAATTGTAGTAATAAAACCTCAAAACATCTTATCACAACAAGATAATACTAACGATTTAGATATGCTAACTATAATAAAACAATATCTAAAAGAAAAATATAACAAAAAAGGAAATGTTTATCTTGGTTTAGTCCATAGATTAGATAGACCCACAACAGGTATAATGGTTTTTGCTAAAACATCAAAAGCAGCTAAAAGACTTAGTGAACAACTAAAACAAGGACTTTTTCAAAAAAAATATTATGCTATAGTAAATGGTATATTAGATAAAAAAGAAGGATATTTAGAAAATTACTTATATAAAGACTCTAATAACAATTCTATAATAGTAAATGAAAAAGAAGGTCAATACGCTAAATTATATTATAAAGTACTTAAAGAAGATAACAACTTATCTTTAGTAGACATAACTTTATTTACTGGTCGTCATCATCAAATAAGAGTACAGTTTTCTAATATAGGTCATAGTTTATATGGTGATTATAGATATGGTAATTCTAAACAAGATAGATTATATTTATGTGCTTATAGTCTATCCTTTATCCACCCAGTAACTAAACAAGAATTAAAATTTGAAAATAAACCAACTGACGGATTATGGTCAAAATTTCTAAAATAAGGGGATAAAAATGAATAAAGAAAAGAAAATAATAACAGAAATAATATTGATAGCTATATCAATAATATTTTTAATTTATCAATTAATATATAAAGATACAAAAGAAGCAAAAATAGTATTTTTAATTATAAGTAGTATTTATTCTCTTAGAACAATAATTTCTTCTATAAAGAATATCTACTTAGATAAAAATATAAAAAACGTAATTAGTAAAACATTAATTTTAATATCTCAAGTTATATATTTATTTATGGTATTTTTAATAATTACTAATTCTTTAACAGGAATCTTCCCAATTGTTTTTTATGTTTTATTAATAATATTATTATTTTTAGTAGTAAAAGAAGTACTAACTAGTTTTAAGAAAATCTTAAAAAAAGAGGGTATATTATTAAAAAATATTGAAAATTCTTTAATATCTTTAATTACTTTTTTTGGGATAATTGTAAGTATTATATTAGAATTAATAGTTTACTAAAAATAATTATTTTGATAGAATAAAGAAAAGGTGATTTTTTATGATAGATATAAATTTAATTAGAAATAATAAAGAATTAGTAAAAGAAAATATTAAAAAGAAATTTCAAGATGAAAAGCTACCACTTGTAGATGAAATATATGAATTAGATTTAAAATCTAGATCTTTAAAGCAAGAAATAGATAAATGTCGTAACAATAGAAAAGTATCAAGTGACGTAATAGGACAACTAATGAAGAACAAAGAATTAGAAAAAGCTGATAATCAAAGAAAATTAGTTCAAGATTTAAATAAAAAAATAGAAGAGCTAGAACAAGAAGAAGAACAAGTAAATGAAACAATTAGAACTAAAATGTTATTGATACCTCAAATAATTGCTGATGATGTTCCAATTGGTAAAGATGATAGTGAAAATGTTGAAATTGAAAGATTTGGAGCACCTAATATTCCAGATTATGAAATACCATATCATGCAGATATAATTGAGTCATTTAATGGTTTGGATAAAGAGTCATCTGGTAGAACTAGTGGTAATGGATTTTATTATTTAATGGGTGATATAGCAAGACTTCACTCTGCAGTTTTATCATATGCAAGAGATTTTATGATTAATAAAGGGTTTACTTATTGTATACCACCATTTATGATACGTAGTGATGTAGTAAGTGGTGTTATGTCATTTACTGAAATGGAAAACATGATGTATAAAATTGAAAATGATGATTTATATTTAATTGGTACATCAGAACACTCTATGATTGGTAAATTTAAAGGACAGATTGTTAAAGAAGAAGACCTACCAATTACTTTAACATCATATTCTCCATGTTTTAGAAAAGAAGTAGGATCTCATGGAATTGAAGAAAGAGGATTATATCGAGTACACCAATTTGAAAAACAAGAAATGGTTGTATTATGCAAAAAAGAAGAAGCAATGGATTGGTATAATAAAATGTGGAGCTATACAGTTGAATTTTTTAGAAGTTTAGATATTCCAGTAAGAACAATTGAGTGTTGTAGTGGGGATTTAGCAGATTTAAAAGTAAAATCATGTGATGTAGAAGCTTGGAGTCCAAGACAACAAAAATACTTTGAAGTAGGCTCTTGCTCAACCCTAGGAGATGCTCAAGCAAGAAGATTAGCAATTAGAACAAAAACAAAAGACGGAAACCAATTTGTAGCTACTTTAAATAAACCCGTAGTAGGCTTATGCACTCAAATAGGAAATTGGTTGAAATCCTTGAATTTTCAAGCAAAATTGACTCTCACAAATGCTTAACAATTAATGATAATAATGTTAAGTTTTATCTTGATTCAGTGAAAGTTATTGTTGCAGTCTGTGTTTAAAGAGTAATATAATATTTCTCACAAATGTATTTATTAACAGTATGGTTGAGTTATAATACTCATAAGGAAAGGATTTGATTGGTAATGTTAGATATAAAATTCGTTAGAGAAAATAAGGATAAAGTAAAAGAAAATATTAAGAAAAAATTTCAAAATGAAAAGTTACCACTTGTAGATGAAGTAGTAGAATTAGATGCGAAAATTCGTGATTTAAAACAAAAAGGTGATAATTTAAGACAAGAAAGAAATATCACTAGTGATGAAATTGGAGCTTTATTTAGAGAAAAAAAATCTGATGAAGCAAATGCTAAAAAACAAAGAGTAGTAGAAATTAATAATCAGTTAGTAGATATTGAAAAAGAAGAAAATGAATTGTCAGAACAATTAAAAGAAAAAATGATGGTAATTCCACAAATGATTGATGATAGTGTTCCTATTGGGAAAGATGATACAGAAAATGTAGAAATTGAAAGATTTGGAGATCCATTTGTTCCAGATTATGAAATACCTTATCATTCTGATATATGTGAATCATTTAATGGTTTAGATAAAGAAAGTGCTGGAAGAACAAGTGGTAATGGTTTCTATTATTTAGTAGGAGATATTGCAAGACTTCACGAGGCAACTATTGCTTATGCTAGAGATTTTATGATAAGTAAAGGTTTTACTTATTGTATTCCACCATTTATGATTAGAAGTGATGTTGTTACAGGTGTAATGTCATTTACTGAAATGGAAAATATGATGTATAAAATAGAAAATGAAGATTTATATTTAATTGGTACATCAGAACATAGTATGATCGGTAAATTTAAAGGGAAATTAATTGATGAAAAAGAATTACCAATAGCAATGACTTCTTATTCTCCTTGTTTTAGAAAAGAAGTGGGAGCTCACGGATTAGAAGAAAGAGGACTTTACAGAGTTCATCAATTTGAGAAACAAGAAATGGTTGTTCTTTGTAAACCTGAAGATGCTATGGATTGGTATAACAAGATGTGGAATTATACAGTAGAATTTTTTAGAAGTTTAGATATTTCAGTTAGAACTCTTGAGTGTTGTAGTGGCGATTTAGCAGACTTAAAAGTTAAATCTTGTGATGTTGAAGCATGGAGTCCAAGACAAAAAAAATATTTTGAAGTTGGTTCTTGCTCACTTTTAGGAGACGCACAAGCTAGAAG
>CANQOV010000041.1 GCA_947625575.1 uncultured Bacilli bacterium
TATACCATAAATTTAAAAAAGTCAATATAAAAAAGACTATCAATTTTTGATAATCTTACTCACACAAATTGTAATTTGTTTTACTTTTTACTTGGTAAATCTTTACAAGTTTCAATAACAATTTCTCTTAATGTTTCTTTGTTATCTACAGCGTCAACCAAATACATAGGTTTAGCACCATCATAAGGTATAGATTCTTGCATATTATACTTTTTATTACTATCTACCATCTTAACAAGTAATCTATCATCATATATACCACCAAATAAAATATTATTGTAATAAAGCAAATATTCTCCCATCATTGGTTTACAAGTAATGGTATCTAATAAGTTTAATTGTTCCAATATAAAATCTTTATACTCTTTTGTTGTAGCCATTATATCAACTCACTTTCAAATTACTATTTATCTCACTAAATATTATATCATTTATTTAAAATATCTTTTATTTTTCTTAAACAAGGTTTTATATATTTGTCGCCTAAATGTCGCCTAGACAAAATCTCATATTGCAAAAACCCTTTAAAACAAACAAAAATGGAGCCTTTCGGCTCCTTCAGGGGGTTTTGGTTGAAACTACTCTTTACTTATACCATAAAAAGTAGTGCGGGTATATTACCACGCAATTTAATAGTAATATATTTTTTTTTAAATGTCAATTGGTTAAATACAGTTTTTATTTTTATCCCTCTTGTATATTATCAATAAGCATTTTTTTCAAACTATCAGTTGCATACTTTTCATCAGTTAAATACTCTAAAGAATCTTTTTTAGCTTGCAACAAAATCTTATAATCTTGCTTAACATCAGCAATTTTAAATGACATATCTCCACTTTGTTTAGTTCCAAACAAATCTCCATGTCCTCTTATTTTAAAATCTTCTTCGCTTATCTCAAAACCATCATTAGTCTTTGTCATAACATCTAATCTTTTAGCATCCGTATCACTTATAAGCACACAGCTAGACTGCAAATCACTTCTTCCAACTCTTCCTCTTAACTGGTGCAAAGAAGCAAGTCCAAACCTATTAGCGTCAAAAATAACAATCATCGTCGTATTAGGAACATCAACACCAACTTCAATAACTGTCGTACTAATAAGTATCTGAATTTTATTATCCAAAAAATCTTTCATTATCTTATCTTTTTCTATAGGTCTTAACTTTCCGTGAACAACTCCAACTTTATACTTATTTTGAAAAGCAATATCCATCTTATTTTTCAAATCATTAACAGTAGTCAAATCAAGTGTCTCACTCTCTTCAATCAAAGGAGATATAACATAAATTTGATGACCTTGCTTTAACTGTTCATACATCATCATCAAAACTTCCTTTATCTGTGATGAATCCTTTAAAAAAGTTTGAATTGGCTTTCTTCCACTAGGTAAAGTCTTAATCGTTGATATATCCATATCGCCATAAATTGTAAGAGCATAAGTTCTAGGAATTGGTGTTGCACTCATATACAAAACATCTGGCAAAGTACCCTTATTCATCAAATTAGTTCTTTGTAAAACGCCAAAACGGTGTTGTTCATCAGTAACTACTAATCCCAAATTTTTATAAACCACATCATCTTGTATCAAAGCATGTGTTCCAACAACAATATCAACTTCCTGATTTTTAAGTTTTTCATGAATCGTATCCTTTTCTTTTTTAGCAAGCGATCCAATCAAAAGCTCCACCTTAACATCAGTGCCCTTTAAAACTTCACAAATCGTATTAAAATGTTGCACAGCCAATATCTCCGTTGGCACCATAAGAGCACTTTGATAACCACTCAAATAATTAGCATACATTGCCAAAATAGAAATAATAGTTTTTCCACTTCCAACATCGCCTTGCAACAATCTATTCATTCTACGTTTTGATTTTATATCATCTAAAATTTCTTTTAAAACTGTTCTTTGATCAGCAGTTAACTGATATGGCAAAGTTCCAATAAGATCCTCTAGCTTCTTTAAATCAATAATCTTTTCTTGTCCATTATTAACTTTCTTATTTTTTAACTTCAAATAATTTATCTTTGACATAAACAAAAATAACTCTTCATACTTAAGTCTTAACTGTGCTTGTTTTAACTTTTCCATATTTGTAGGATTATGCACAATATTTAAAGCTGTTTTCTTATTTAAAAAATCATATCTTTCAGTCAAATATTTAGGGATAAAATCTTCAATATCATTACCAAACTGCATTAAAGCAGTATTAATATAAGTAGAAAGATTCTTTGAACTAATTCCTGCCGTACCATGATATACAGCTTCAATCTTCTCTCCCTTTGGCAAAAGTCCCATTCTAATTTCTTGTGCTGTAATAACATTTTTACTACTATCATACTTTCCAATAACAGTAATAGAACTACCAACCATCAAAGAAGACTTCAAAAATGCTCTATTAAAAATAGAAACTCCCACCACCATACCAGTTGTAGTAACAAGTCTAATATTTAATTTATTTAAATTTCCTTTTAATCTCACTAAAATAGGAACAGAATCAACTTTTCCGTCAATAATAACTTTTTCAACTTCTTCATTTTTTAAATCTGTTCTTTTTATTAAATCATATCTATATGGATAATGAGTAACCAAATCTAAAACATTATTTATACCAAGTTTTTTTAATAACAATTCTACTCTAGGACCAATGCCTTTAACCTTACTAACTTCTATCATAACAACACGTCCCTTTTCTTTCAAATTATACCACAAAAAAACATCTTTGCAAAGAAAAAGATGTTTATTTTTTAAATTTTATATCCAAACAGCAAAATATATTCCCGCTAAAGCACAAATCATACCTACTAACCAAAATGCTTTAACTATATCTGGCTCCTCAAAACCTTTTTTCTCAAAATGATGATGCAACGGAGCCATTAAAAATACTCTTTTTTTAGTTTTCTTATACCAAAATATTTGAATTATATCACTTAATGTTTCTAAACAGAACACAAATCCTACCACAAACAAAGTAACTTCTCTTCTAGTTAAAATAGCAACTGTTGCTAAAACTGCTCCCAGTGCCAAAGACCCAGTATCTCCCATAAACACTCTAGCAGGATAAGAATTAAACATTAAAAATCCTAAAAGGCTTCCTACTAAAACGAAACAGAAAATACCCATATCTTCAACACCAGTAATTAACGCTATCAAAGCATAAGCAACAAATGCCACTGCTGATAACCCTCCTGCTAACCCGTCTAATCCATCAGTTAAATTAACAGCATTACTAAACCCAACTAAAAGCAATAAGATATAAACCCCATAAAACCAACCCATATCAAAATCAATACCTAAAGTTGATATAGTAAAATGAGTATTACCATCATATTTCATATAAATAAAGAAAAACACTAAAGCAATTATAACTTGTCCCAAAAACTTCTGAGCTATAGTAAGTCCCTCATTTTTCCCTCTTTTAACACTTAAAAAATCGTCTAAAAACCCTAAACAAGCATACAAAATAAACACTGCTAAAACTATAACCAAATTATATGTCAAATTAAGTCTATCAGTAACTACTAAATACACAATAGCAAGCACGGTAGGAATTATAAAAATTAATCCCCCCATCGTTGGAGTACCCTCTTTTTTTCTATGACGTTCTTTAACATATTCACTTATTCTCTGTCCAAAATTAATTTTCTTAAGTAAAGGTATTAAAACTAAACCAATAATAACAGAAAATAAAAATCCAATCATCAATGACAATACCGATTTTGTTAATATAAGCATACAATATCACCTTTTCTACTTCTCATTATACTACATTTTTTAAACATTGAGATATATTTAACATATTTCTCAAAATATTTACACTATTTAAGTGAATAACTATAATTAATCACTTCTGTAGAATATAAAAACAACACATCTTGATTACTAAATTGTATGTAATTATCTAATAAATTACTACTGATATACCTAATATCAACCAAAATAATTTTTTCATAATTATTAATTAACAAAGGCACTAAAGAATTAGCAAAAGAATCTTTAAAAACAATTAATTGCTTTTTATTCTTACAAAAATCATTATTAATTTCTAAAATTGGATATTGTCCACTTAAAAACACATCATACATATCAATTGAATCAACTTTACTTAAATCATAGACACTACCAACTTTATCTTCTATTACATTAACTACTCTTGCCTTATCAATAACATCGTTAGTTAAATACTCTAACTTATCTAAATACTTCTTACTACCAACCACCCCGTAATAGGATCCTTTAAACTCATCAACATACTTAACTTCATAATCAAAATCACTATCTAAATTCATCCTATCATTAATAGACTTAATAACATCTAAAAGATAAACCTGATTCCAATGAATATCCGACTTATAATAACTATCCATTGCTAAATCATCTTCAATATCAAAAAAACTTAAATAATTTAATCTTTCTTCCAAAATACTTAAAACATCTTGATAATCAATCTTTAATGGTAAAGACTTAACATAATTATTTTTCTCAGGTACCAAAACAAAATATTTATTCTTATTATTAACAAGATATTTACTATTTAAAAAATCTATTTTATTCACAAAATTATTAATAGATTCTTTATTAATAGGATAATTAATCTTATAAATTCCAGAATTAGAAACATAATAATCATTAATTTCTAATTTTTTTAAAAAATCAATCTCCACCACTGACTTAATCTTCTTAAAACTATCTCTTCCTACAAACTGATCTTTTAAATAATCTTCCACTGTATCTAAATAACCACTACTAAATATTGAATCACTTAAAACACTAGCTTGTTTAAGTAGTCTTCTTTCTGAAAAAGAAACTTTTTTATCTTCCACAAAAATATTTAAAAGTCCAAATAAAATAATAAAACCAAAAAAACAAATAATTACTAACTTATCTTTTATCTTATGCATAAACACCTCTTAAAAACGAAAATAAATAAATGGATTAACATTATCACTAATTAAAAATGCTGTATTAATAACCAAAAGTAATAAAACCAAAACTATATCCAAAAAAAGCATTAACTTATTTCCAAAATTAGTTTTATTTAATTTTAAATAAATATCTTTACCCCAAGGTAACATTGAAATTATACAAACAATAAGTAAAACAAGATTATCTTTTAAATAAAAAACACTAACCTCATCAATAAACTTAACATTTATTCCAAATAAACCTTTTAAATCACTAACCAATACTCCCATATCAGTCCCATTAAAAATAACAAAACTAATCATTACTAAAAACATTGTCAATAAATATCTTCCAAACTTAGGAACTTTATCGATAATTTTATTAAAAACAAATTTTTCCATAATAAGTAAAATAGCAAAATATACACCCCACAACAAAAAATTATAACTAGCACCATGCCACAAACCAGTTAAACACCAAGTAATTAAAATATTTCTTATAATTTTTAATTTTGCTACCCTACTTCCTCCAAGAGGAATATAGACATAATCTTTTAACCAAGTTGATAAACTAATATGCCAACGTTTAAAAAACTCTTTTATTGAACAAGAAATATATGGATAATTAAAGTTTTCTTTAAAATCAAATCCAAACATCCTAGAAATACCTATAGCCATATCACTATAACCAGAAAAATCAAAATAAATTTGTAAAGATGACATCATTGCATATAACCAATAAAGAACAAAAGTTTTAGAAGAAATATCATGAAAATTACTAACAAAATACGCTACAGAATTAGCAAGCAAAACTTTTTTAGATAATCCAATCACAAATTTTTTAATACCCGATGTAACTTTTTCTATAGATATCTCTCTTTTTTTTAATTGTGTTTTAATATCTTGATACCTAATAATAGGTCCTGCAATCAACTGAGGAAAAAGCATAATATAAGTCATTAAATCTATATAATTTGTACAAGGCTGTTCCTCTTTTACTTTAACATCTATTAAATATGATAAAAGTTGAAAAGTATAAAAAGATATTCCAATCGGCATAACTATTGATAAAAATGGTAAATTAACTAATTTAAAACCATTAAATATCTCAATTATAAAATTAGAGTACTTAAATATAATTAAAACCAATAAAATAATTCCTAAAGTTGTATAATATATAAAATTTTTCCATTTTAAAGACTTCTGTCTTGGTATTAATAAAGCTATAAAATAAACAAGAGTTATTTCTAAAAACAAAACAACAATATATCTAGGCTCTGTAAGAAAGTAAAAAACAATTGAGCTTAAAAATAAAACTAAATTTTTATACTTAGAACTAACTAAAAAATAACCTATAACTACAATTGGTAAAAAATAATATAAAAATGTAATACTTGAAAAAACCATATCAATAATCGAAAAAGATAAGTGTCCAACTTCTGAACACTTATTTTTTTAATGTCTCTCCCAATTCATAATTTTTATCTAAACTTTTATAAACACTATCAGCCCACTCTTCACTAGACATAATAACCATAACAACGCTATCTCCATAGTTAGTTACATATAATCTATCTGCCCATACACAAATCCATCTTCTCATATCAATATTGTCAAAAATATCTTTCTTAACTTTTCCCATATCAGCACCTTTATTTAATTTAATTAAATAAAACGAATATGGTTGTGATGTATTTGGAGGCATAGAAGCTAAAATAAAAGAAATATTACTAGAATCAGTTAACCCTGTATAAAACTTTAACATATTACTATCAGTAATATCAAGATAAGTACTCTCCAAAAAAGGCAAATCAACTTCTACGTCACTATAAACTTTAGATAACATCTCTTCTACTTCCTCCTTACCATAAGAAGAAGTATCCAATACTTTTCCACAGCCCCCAAAAGCAAATAATCCAACTACTAACAATAACAAAACAAATATTTTTTTCATAAAATCGCTCCTAATAATCACAATTTCCCGGAGTTCTAGCAAATGGAATAACATCACGTATATTTTCCACTCCAGTAAGATAAATTAATAATCTTTCAAATCCCATACCAAAACCTGAATGTACACAACCACCATATCTTCTTAAATTCATAAACCACTTAACAGGATCTTCATCTACTTTTAATTCTTTCATGCGTTCTTTTAACTTTTCATAAGACTCTTCACGTTGTGATCCGCCCATTAACTCTCCAGCACCTA
The DNA here is from genome assembly GCA_947625575.1 of uncultured Bacilli bacterium. Lineage (GTDB taxonomy): Bacteria > Bacillota_I > Bacilli_A > RF39 > UBA660 > UMGS1572. The sequence goes on from CANQOV010000041.1 coordinate 7,120, forward strand.
AAACCTCTAAATCAACTGCCGCAACAGTCTTTCCATCATCATTTAATTTCATGTACCAAGCCTTAATATCCTTAGGCCAATCCGTAATGAAAACAGGTCCATCAAAATATTCTGTAATATATTTTTCATGTTCTTTGGCAATATCACTTTCATAACTAGGCTCAAATTCCCATTTATTATTAGCTTTTAACAAAATATCAACAACATCGTGATGAGTAATTCTAACAAATTTGGAATTAACTAACTTTGTAAGTTTTTCCTTTAAGCCATGTTCTACAAACTTATCACAAAAATCTATCTCATCCTTACAATTATCTAAAACATAATTAACTATATACTTAAGCATTTCTTCTTCAATATCCATAAGTTTATTCAAATCTGCAAAAGCAATCTCTGGCTCAATCATCCAAAACTCATTAGCATGTGTCTTCGTATTAGATTTTTCTGTTCTAAAAGTAGGTCCAAAAGTATATATCTTCTTAAACGCCATAGCAAAAGCTTCTCCATGAAGTTGTCCAGTTCCTGTAACATAAGCTTTCTTACCAAACAAATCATAAGACATATCCGCTAATCCCTCTTTAGTCTTAGGAATATTATCAAAATCAAGTGTTGTTATCTTAAACATTTGATCAGATCCCTCACAGTCAGTTGTAGTAATAAGTGGTGTATGAACATAAACATATCCCTGTCCTTGAAAATAGGAATGTATTGCCATTGCTGCAACACTTCTTATTCTAAAAACAGCCTGAAAAAGATTTGTTCTTGGTCTTAAATAAGCTTGTTCTCTTAAAAATTCCATACTGTGTCTTTTAGGTTGAATTGGATAATCCATCGGACAATCTCCCAATAACTTAATTTGTTTTACTTTAATTTCAAACTCTTGTCCTGAGCCACTTGATAAAACAACAGTACCCAATACCTCAATACTAGATCCAATATGTAATTTGCTAATATAATCAAATTGCTCTAAACTATCATCATAAACTAATTGAACATGAGAAAAACAAGTACCATCAGAAAACTCAATAAAACCAAACTCTTTTTGTTTCCTATGATTTCTAATCCAGCCCTCTAACTTAACGTCTTGATCTAAATACTTTTTATAATCGAAAAACAATTCTTTTACGTCCATAGAAACCTCCTAAAAAAAATAGTAATAAGACACCTCTTACTACCATTTCCATAAAAACCATCTTACAAATTGATTATATCATATTATTTTTCAATGTCAATTTGTTTTATTGTTAATCCTTTTTTAAAATGATACCTTATCATTAATAGAAATGATACCAATATATCAAGGTTGTATAATATCTCTTTAGAAAGGAGATATTTTATATATGCATAATAAAGAATATGCGGAAATTTATCAGTTTTAAATTAAGAAATCTTCGCAAACCATTATAAAATGGTTATTTTTTTGTCAAATTTTCACT
>CANQOV010000042.1 GCA_947625575.1 uncultured Bacilli bacterium
AAAGTTTCCTCTTTTAACCCCGGAAGATTAACCGTTGTTGCTGATCCTTTAAATTCTGCTCCCTCTTCTGTAATTGTCACATTATTTATTGCTCCATGATTATTATTGCCTGATAAATCTAATACTTTGGTATTATCTATTGTTACTGCATTAGCCCACTTCTTTTCTTCATAGTTATACCAGTTATCATCTGTTGCTTTTACCCAACTTTCTTTTACTTCATCATAAACTACTGGTATCATGTTATCTAATAATACTGGTGCATTTACTATGTCTTTTTCTATCTCTTCTACTGCTATATTTATTCTAAATTTATATGTCTCTGGCTCAATTATTAAACTTCCACCTTCTATATCTCCATAATCTCCAAAGTCACTTATTGTATCTATTACCCAACTTCTTAATCTATATGTGTTTATTTTATTGGAACTATATTTACTAAATTCCATACTATCATTATAAAGTATTCTTTGATTTTCTTTTTCATATGTTTCTAAATCACTTACTTTGGTTGTTTTTAATACCTCTTGTTCTTTGTTACTTATTACTTTTGTTAGATTTACTTTTACTAATTCTCTACTTATCTTACTTTCTTCTATTTCTTCTAAATAGATATTATAATTTAGTTTACTTGAAGTTTTATATTTACCCTCAACACTAAATTCAAAGTATGGAACTTCTTTTAAAGCTTCTTCATCACTTGTGTACGTCTTTTCTAAATTTATTTCATTTTTCTCTTTTAAATGCAACTCAAAAGGATTTGCCTGTAATTCATTTTCTTTATCTCCAGTTAGGATTATTTTATACAAAGCAAAACTTCCTCCGATTAGCAATACTAATAGTATTAATCCAGTGATTAGGATTATATTTTTTCTAGTTGCCCCCCCCCCAGACTACTTTTTTATTTTCCATAGAATCCTCCATTTTAACATAACAAAAAATGTGTTATTCTCTATTTATATAATAACACATTTCTATTTGTTTTAAAACATATTTATTTAATTAATAATAAATTGTAGTTGTATGATGTGGTATACTTTTTTTACCTTTATTACTTTTATATAATAGCCATATTAAATTATCTAATTCAACAGAATTAATTAATAGACCTTTTTTGTTTAATTTTTCTTTTATTAATTCTATAGCATATAGAGTATTGGCTCTTATTTCTATTTCCATTTTACTATTATGAGATATTTCTTTTTCATTATCAATTAGTTTTTTTAGACTAGATGAATAATTTAAAATTTCATAATCTCTAAAAGTTCTAGGAAGCCCATAGTCAGCACATCCACTTAAATTATTAACATTATTTATATTAGAAGATATGGTTTTTGATAAATGAAATAAATCATTTACTAATAAAGTTGCTCTTTTGTTAAAATAAATAACTTTATTATTATAAATACTTTTATCATTAAAACTTTTAAATGTTTTTACAATAAATTTTAATAATTCAATATCACTTTTTATACTATATAGTTCTTTATATATGTTTTTATTATTATAAAATACATCTATAACTTCTTTAAAATTTTCATATCTATAATCAATTAAAGAAATATTACCTTCTACTGCAACAAATATTTTAAGAAATGTTTCTTTATTTAAATTATGTAAATATTCTATATCTAAAGATATTAATTTTGTTTCTATTGCTCTTATAACTGAATAAAATAAGGCATTAGAGCCAGACATAATTTCTTTTTTATAAATTATTTTCCATTTAGGTTTTTGCCAAAAACAAAAGTTCATTGATTCAATAATAAATGCTAATAGTATCCATTTTTCTTCAGTTAAATCTAAATTAATGTTTTTAGACCAGTGCTTATAATTAAAATCATTTATTGCGTCAATAACATTATCTACTTTATCAATATTTAAAGAAACATATTTACTATTATCAACAACATATTTAATTTTATCCATTTTTATTTTTAACATATTACATTACCTTAGGCATATCTTTGCTAAATAATACTTTATTGTATTTCTCTTTATTTTGTTGTTTGCATAATTCTTCATATTTATCATCCCAAGATAATCTATAAGAATCTTGGTAATTAAGATTTAATAATTTGACATATTTATCAATTATTTCTTTAGGATTAGTATCTTTTTTGGCTTCAATTTCTAAAGCTAAACCAAATGGATATTCATCTAGGACAATTTCAACTTCTTTGTTAGAAAAAGAAGTTCGGTATCTTTCATATGTTTCAACTTCTTTCATATGTAAAACATTATTAATTATAAACATTAAATTATTATATTCTTCTGGTTTTATAGATAATTCAATTTCTTCTTCTTTATTATAGTTTTCTATAGTAGTATCATTTAATCTTCTTTTCCAACTAATCATGCATTTATTAGTTATTTTAGATTGTGTTTTTCTAATTCTAAAACGACCATCAACTTTTTTAGAATAAAAACTATATTTTTTAGTAGAGTGATCAAATTGTGAAGTTATTTCATATTTTTTATCTTCAAATTTTAATTCTTTTATGTTTTTTAATTTAGTTAATTTTTCATTATAATCCTCAAGAGGATAATAAAATCTAATTTCATATTCCATATTATTTTCCTCCTTTTAATAATTATAATATATCATGTAAATTAAGAAATCTCAAATTATTATTTTCTCTTATTATATAATATATAAAAGTATAAATAATTGATTATTTCAAATAATAATATTAGAAATTAGGTGATGAAGTATGATTTTTTCTAATATTTATGATAATGAAAGAAAGATAAAAGAAGTATATAAGAATTCATTGGATATTAATTTTAGAAACATTAATCTTAAAAATAATCAATTATTATTAGTATTTAATCAGTGTTTATGTAATGGTAAGTCTATTAATGATTTTGTTTTAAAAAATTTAAGTTTTATTTTTGATGATAATGTTAAGATTAAGAAAAGTTCTTTGGTTAGTTTTTTTAAATCTAGTTTGCCTGCTCACTCGATTAAAGAAGTGGATAGTTTTGATAAAGTTTATGAGTATTTGGGCAATGGGTTTTTAATTTGTTTTTTTAATGGAGTTAATAAAGCTTTAGCTATTGAAGTTAAGGAAACATTAGCAAGAGCTATAACAGAGCCTTTAACTGAACAAAGTATAAGTGGTCCAAAAGATGCTTTTAATGAACATTTTTTAACTAATATTGGTCTTATTAGAAAAAGGATTAAATCTAGTAATTTAGTTGTTAGTGAAAAATCTATTGGTAAAGAGTCTATGACTAAAGTTGCAGTTATTTATTTAAGTAATGTGGTTGAAGATAATTTAGTTTCGGAAGTTAATAAAAAATTAGATAATATTGATATAGATGCTATTTTAGATACTAGTTATATAAAGCAATTAATTGATGATAAAAATACTTTGTTTCCTGTAGTTGAAACTACTGAAAGACCTGATACAGTCTGTATGAATTTATTGGAAGGAAGAGTTGTTATTCTTTGTGAGAATAGTCCTTTTGCTTTGATTATTCCTACTTTTTTTATTGATTTATTTCATGCTAGTGAAGATAATTATCAAGCTCCTATCCATGTTTTGTTTACAAGAATAATTCGTTATATTGCTTTTTTCCTTGCTATTTTAACACCAGCTTTTTATATTGCTATTACTACTTATAATCAAGAAGCTATTCCTGTTAATTTGTTTATATCGTTTGCTTCTCAAAGATCAGGAGTACCATTTCCAGCGATTGTAGAAGCTCTTGGGATGACTTTAATTTTTGAGATATTAAGAGAAAGTGATATAAGGATGCCTCATTTAGGAGGTAGTTCAATTAGTATTTTAGGGGCAATTGTTTTAGGAGATGCTGCAGTTAGTGCGGGGATTGTCTCACCAATTATGGTTATTGTTATTGCTATTAGTGCAATATGTAGTTTGATTTTTTCAAAAGTTAGTATGATTAATGCTATAAGATTTTGGAAAGGTGCTTTTATGATTTTTGCTACTTGTTTTGGAATACCCGGTATTTTCTTATGTGGGGTTTTATTTCTTACAAAGCTTGCTGATTTAAAATCAATGGGTAAACCTTATTTATACCCTATTTCGCCATTTAGTTTGAAGTTTTTTATTAATAATGTTTTTAAAACTCGTTTAAAGAATAATAATATGAGGTCTCCTATTCTAACTGATAAAAATTATAGGAGGAATAATTTATGAAAAAGATAGTAATTGTTTTATTATTTTGTTTAGTTTTTCTTACTGGGTGTAGTTATGTAGAATTAAATGATATGGTTATTGTTTCTACTTTAGGTGTTGATTATGATAATGGACTTTATACAGTGTCTGCTCAAGTTATTGATTATTCTACTGCTACTAAAGAGGGAGAAAATATTGTTGATTCTTCTATTTTGTATGTTGGGTATGGAAATAGTATTATTAGTGCAGTAAGAGATATGTATAATGCTTATCCTAAAAATTTACATATGGGACATTTAGAGTTATTGGTTGTAGGAAATGGTGTTTTGAAAGAACATTTTAAAGATATTTTTGATTATTTAATTAGAAGTCCTGAAGCGACAAATGATCCTTTAGTGGTTTTAAATACTAATGGTAGTGCTTTGGAAATACTTAATCTTGAGGGTAAGAAAGGTAAATCATATAATGGAAAAGCTATCGTGGATAATATAGAAGAAAATCAAAAACATGAAGGTAGTGTTAGTAAGAAAAATCTAGAAGAAGTTTTGTCTTTAATATTACAAAAAGGGATTGATCCTGTTATACCTACTGTGGAATATAAAGAAAATGTTGATAAGTTTAGCAATACTTTACTTACTGGGTTTGCTGTTTTTACAGATAATGTGATTAAGAATTTAGATGAAAAAGCTAGTGTTGCTTACAATATTGTCAATGCTAATTTTATAGATATACCTATTATTACTAAATACAATGATAAAGATGTAACAATTTTATTTTTAAGACCTTCTAGTGAAGTAAATTTATCTATTGAAGATAGTATTACTGTTAATATTGATATTACTGGTATTGGGCATATATCAGAAATATATGAACAAGTTGATTTGATAGATGATAAGGTTATCAAAGAACTTAATGATAGTTATGAAGCTACAATTAAAGATTATATTAATTGTTTGATTGAGTTTTGTAGAGTTAATAATGCTGATATTTTAGGATTAAAAAATAAGATATATAAATTTAATAATAAATTTTATGAAAAATATAAAGATAAGAATATTTATGAAGTTGCTAATTTTAAGATAAATGTTGATATGGATTTATTCCGACATGGAACAACTTATAAAGGAACGATTGGAGAAAATGATGCAAAAGATTAGTTCTAAACAGTTATTTGTTTTTGTTTTTGTAATTACTATTTTTTTATTTATTGGTTTTGGAGATACTAAATTGTTATCTATTTCTAGAAATGCTACAATACCGGCGATTATGATTGGTATGGTTTTAGGATTAGTGCCAATTTTTATGATTATTTTTATCTCTAGGTTTACTTGTTGTGATAACATTTTTAATGTGTTAAAAAATAAGTTTGGTCTTGTAGGAAAAATACTTAATTTTTCTTTAGCTATTTGTGCTTGTGTGGTCTTTTTTGTTAGTAGTTGGTTATTTGTTAATTTTATTATAAGTCAGTTTTTAACTAGAAACTCTTATTATATATTAGCTATATTTTTCTTTTTGATTTTTGGGTATACTGCAAGTAAGGGTATTGAAGTTATTGGAAGAGTTAGTTTTATTTTAGTGATGATTTGGTTTTTGGTTATGGCTTGTATTATTGGTTTTTTAGCTCCAAAGGTAGAAATTAGTAATTTTTTCCCTATTTTTGATGTTAATAAGTTAAGTTTTATTAAGGGCATGTTACTGTTTATTGGTTTTTCTTCAATTAATTGTTTTATTATTCTTGGGATACCTAGATATTGTTTTGTTAATCAAAAAAAATATGGTTTAGCAATGGTATTAGGTTATATAGTTGCTAGTTTGATGATAATTTTGTTTTTGTTTTTTATTATAGGAATTTTTGGTATTGATTTAGCTAGTGCTTTTTCTTATCCAAGTTATGCTTTGTTAAGGAAAATTAGTGCTTTTAATTTTATTGAAAGAGTTGAAAATATTAGTTCAATTGTTATTTTTATTACTTATGTATCTAGTTTTTTCATTATTATTAATTTTTTAAAAGAATATATTAAAAATACTTTTAATGTTAAAAAAGATAAAATTGTTAAGTTAATTACTATTATTTGTAGTATTGTTATTCCTATTTTTAGTATTTATTTTTTTCAAAGAGAATTTTTAGGTTATATTTATGATTATTTTCCTTATTTTTCTATATTTATATTTTTAGTTTTATTAGTAATTTTTATTTTGTTAATGGTAAGTAAAAAGAAGATTAAACAGAGTTAATCTTCTTTGTAAACCACCCATAATATTTTATTTATTTTTTTAAATATTGTATATCATGTTTAACTATTTTTACCAAGTTCTTCTGCAATAAGGACAAACTTTTAAGCTTTCTTTTACACGATGACCACAGATAGAACATATTTTTGTTGGCTCATTATCTGGTGCTTGATTACTATTTACTTCTTGATCTAATAGTTCTGGCTCTTCTTTTTGATGAATTGGCATTTTTGTCATTATTTCTTCTCTTGTTAATCTTCTTGTTTCTTCATGTTGTTCATTTTTTAATGGCTCAATAATAGAAATTGGTTTTAGAGGAGAATTAGTATCAAGATTATTAGTTACTTTTTCTTCATTTGATTTTAATTGATTTTCTACTTTATTTAATAATTCTTCATCTGATAAAACTGTAGTTTTTACTTCTTTTACTTCTTTTGTTTCTTCTTTTTTTGTTGGTTTATTTTTGCGTAGTTTAATTATTATGAAGGCTATTATTGCTATTAGAAGTAAGATTATAGCTACAAATATTATTATTAATGGTAAGTTGCTTGCTTTTTCTATAGTGATGTTATAAGTACTAGTAGTACCGTCAGCAGATTGAGTTTTGATTGTTATTATGCTACCATTTTTTAGGTTTTCATTACCAATTATTTGATATGTTGATGATGGATCCATCATTGTTATTTCTAACTCAAGACTATCCTCATCTTCAATTTTTAAAGTATAGTCATTTTTACCTGTAACAAATCCTAAATCATAACCTTGTACTTCTAGTGTTGCTATTTCTGGATTGTTACCTAATGTTTCATCTATATTTAGTTTTTCAATGTAAACAATGTATTTTTTCTCATCGCCATTTTCAGCGATTACTTTTATTTCTACTTTATTTTCTCCAACAACAAGACTGCTTCCTCCAGTTACAGATACTTTTGCTTTAGCATCCTCTGGTGTAGCTGTTACTACTACAGATGTTATATCATATAAAACTTTTACATGATACTCAAGAGTATTGGGATCAAATAAAAGTGTACCTTGACTTAATGTTATATTGGATAAGTTATTATTTTTACTTCTTCCGTCTTCTCTTGTTATGGTTAAAGTATATGATGTTGATTTACCACTTTCAGATGTTACTTTTAATGTTACTTTGTTTTCACCATATTGTAAGGCTTTAGTACCTTCACCAGTAACAGTTTGGCTTTCTTCTTGTTTATCAGCAGTTATTTTTATTCTGTCAACATCTGTTGGAACAGTTATAGTATATGATGTTGTTTTAGCGTCAAAACTTGGGGATAATGTTCCTGCTGATAAAGATATACCTTTTAGAGTTGATACATCACTACAAGTTCTTGTTACTTCTACTTTATAAGTTTTAGTTGTCTCATCTTCTGCAGTTACTTTTAATTCATATTTATTAACTCCACAAGATAGAGTTTTTTTACCAGTACCTGTTAATTTTGCACCAGTTCTATCACTTAATTCAGCATCAAGGGTGATTTCTTTTGATTTAGCTGTGTATGAATATGATAGTTTTGAACTAGAGAAGTCTACTAATGCAGAGCCGTCAATTTTAATTGCAGTAAGATTACTATCATTATTTAAAACTTTAGCTGTTGCTTTTACTTCTGTTTTGGTAAATTGTACTGTTTTTTCTTCTTTAGTTGCAGATAAATCACTTACAGTAATATCTCCACTTCCAGCTTTATTTTTAGCTTGAACTTCAAAGGAAGCAACTTTTACATCTGTACCTGCTTGAATAGCATTTTGTAAATTGTATGATTCTTCACTTACTGTGAAATAATCACTATCCACTTTTACCTTAAAAGATATACTATCAATATCTTGTGATAAAGTAGCTAATAAATTACAAGTTAACTTCTTTGTTTTCTTTACGCTTGTATCACATTGTAAAACAGGTGTAACTGTAATTGTGTCAAGTTCTTCTGCTTTAATAAATACTGGTTTTGCAATTAATAATACAGCAATCATAATTAGTAAATATAGTTTCTTTTTCATTATTGTATCTCCTTTGACCTTTACCCCCTACTTTAGTTTAAGTATATCAAATTAGTTATTTGGTGTAAACATTTTTTGTTAAAATTTTGTCAAAATTTATTGATTAGTTCTTTCTAA
>CANQOV010000043.1 GCA_947625575.1 uncultured Bacilli bacterium
TTTACTATCACAGATTTATCAGAGGATAATAGAGTAACAACAGGACAAATTGCCATGAGTTATGAAGAAAGTTCAACAATAATAAGTGTAGATAAGGCAATGCCTATGACTGATGATCTTGGTAAAACTCAAAATGACTATTTTGAATTTTCAGTAACAAGTAAAGCAACAACAAATGAAAATGATAATATAGGTGTAACTTTATCATATGATATTATTTTAGAAGAATTAGCTATTGAAGAAGGAAAACAAAAAATACCTGATAATTATTTAATGGTTTATTTATCCAAAGTTGAAGGAACCGTAGAGAAGTTGTTACGTATGGATTTTATAAATCAGTTGAAAAATGATACTAGTGATACTACAATGAATTTGTATAAACAAATTAATGTTCATAAAAATGGAAATAATGAAATAGTAACAAAATATAGATTAAGAGCATGGATAAGTAGTGAGGCAGATATACCAGGGGATTTATTTGAAAGTGAACGTCAATATAAGTTTGCTATTAATATCAATTCTGACAATGAGACATTAAGGCATGAAACAAAACCTTTGGTAGAAGTGATAAAAAATCAAGGTGTTGTTTCAGAGGGTGACGGATTATATATGTCAACAGAGACAAATGACAATAGTCCAACATATTATTATAAAGGTAGAGATGTAAATAACGTTGTATATTTTGGAGGATATACTTGGAGAATAATAAGAATAAATGAAGACGGAAGTATTAGATTGATAAGTACTAAAACATTTAAACGTAAAACTCCTTTACAAGATGAGCCAACAAATGAAGTTGAAGCGATAAAAGCTATGTATTATTCTAATGACATTAATAAAGAATATTTGGAAGAGTGGTTTAATGAACGTTTGGCTCAATATGATGATAAAGTAGTTGTTGGAAAATATTGTGAGCAGGCAAAAGTAAGAGATTATGATTTTGATGATGATATAAATTATTTTGGCAAGGCTGAAATGATAAATATTGATGATTATACACCAAACTATAAGTGTGCAGATGATGGTAATGGATATGGTGAATTATCATTAAAAATAGGTTTAATTAGTATAGATGAAGTTATGTTGGCTGGTGTTGATATTTTTAAAAATGCTTTTTGCCAAGAAGAAGATATGGGGTGTAATGGCAACGAATTATATAATGCATATGCAACACAATCATATTTGCCACACGTAATATTTACTATGAGTCCACTAGCAAGCTATCAATATATCGATATCGATAGTTATTATGATAATTATCATTCAGACGTTTGGGCTTATTTTGCAAATGCATATGGTTTTGGTTTTCAAGTGCATGTTAGTCCAGCCCCACAACTTGCTCCTGTAATTAATTTGTCTAGTACAGTTAATGTTGTAAAAGGTATAGGTACTGTTAATGATCCATTTATAATCGAATAAATGTATTGCTTGATATAAGCCCACATTTTAATTGTTAATGAGTGATGTTTTATAGCATATAGAAGTCTATATGCTATTTTTTTGATTTAAATTAGCAGTTATATATTGACAATGCTAAAGCATAATATTATAATGTGATTAGCACTTGCGAATTAGAAGTGCTAGAGAGGAGCTTGTTTATGTTAACTTCAAGACAGGAGAAATTATTAGAGTTAATAGTTAAGGAATATGTTAAGACTGTTAATCCTGTTGGCTCAAAGTTAATTTGTAATAAACTTAAGTGTTCTAGTGCTACTGTTAGAAATGAGATGTCTTTGTTAGAAGATTTAGGATATTTGGAGAAGACACATATTTCATCTGGTAGAGTTCCTAGTGAAGAGGGTTATCGCTATTATGTTAATAATTTAATGGAGCCTAAGAAGATGAACGGAGAAGATTTGTTAAAGTTACAGATGATTGTTAATAATCATCAGTTGGCTTTAGATGATTATCTTAAGAAGAGTCTTGAGATAGTAGCGGAGATTACAGATTATACTTCAGTAGTGTTAGGTCAAGCTTCTTATGATAATAAGTTAAAAAAAGTTGAAGTTTTACCTCTTAATGATGAGGAAGTTTTAGCAATTATTATTACTGATATGGGGCATGTTGAACATAAGAATATGACTATTTCTGATGTTTCTTTAGAAGATATTAGAAAGACTGTTGAACTTATTAATAAGCTTTTAGTGGGTACTCCAATTAGTGAGGTTAATAGTAAGCTTGAATTACAAATAAAACCTATTATTGTTCAGTATGTTAAACAACATGAAGCACTTTATAATGCATTTTATGATGTATTTAGTGAGTTTCAAGCTAAAAGTAATGTTTCTTTTGTAGGAAAGAATAATATTTTAAATCAGCCTGAATTTAATGATGTTGATAAGATTAAAAAGTTGGTTAATAAGTTAGAAGATACTTCTAATATAGAACAGATTACTAAAACTAAGGGTAATGATATTAATATTTATATTGGTAAAGAAACTAATTTAGATGATGATGTTACTGTTATTAAAACAGGGTATCATACTTCTAAAGAAGATGGTACGATTGCTATTATTGGCCCTAAGAGGATGGAATATGATAGGGTTGTTTCAATGCTTGAATATATAAAAGAGCATATGGAAGATAAATGATGAAAAGAGATGAAATAATGGAAAATGAAACAAAAGAAGAAATAGTAAAAGAAGAAAAACATAAAAAGAATAAAAAAGAAGAACTGAAAGTTTATGAAGAAAAAATCAAGTCTTTGGAAGATGAGTTATTAAGATCTAAAGCAGAGCTTATTAATTATCGGAAAAGAAAAGATGAGGAAGTAGAAAAATATTTAAAGTATGCAAGTAGTGATTTAATTAGTTCTTTACTTTTGGTTGTTGATAATTTTGAAAGGGCATTGGACATTAAAGATGAGTCTATTAATCCTGATATAAAGAATTTCTTATCTGGTTTTAAATTAATATATGATCAGTTTAAAGAGATTTTATCTAATAATGGGGTTATGGAGATTCCGTCTTTAAATAAAAAGTTTGATTCTAGGTTACATAATTGTATGTTTACTAAGAGTGATCCTAATGTGGAAAATGATTTAATTACAGAAGTTGTTACTAAAGGGTATACATATCATGACAAAATATTAAGGTGTGCTTCTGTTATTGTAAATGTAAATAATAATGATAATAAAGAAAAGGAAGATGAAAAAAATGAGTAAAATTATTGGTATTGATTTAGGTACTACAAATTCTTGTGTTGCAGTACTAGAAGCTGGGGAGGCTAAAGTTATCCCAAATCCTGAAGGAAATAGAACTACTCCTTCAATTGTAGCAAGAAAAAATGGAGAGATTTTAGTTGGAGATGTTGCTAAACGTCAAGCTGAAACTAATCCTAATACTAAACGTAGTGTTAAACGTTTAATGGGTACAAAAGAAAAAGTTAAGTTAGAAGATAAGGAATATACTCCAGAAGAGATTTCTGCGATGATTTTAGCAGATTTAAAGAAGAGTGCAGAAGCTTATTTAGGAGAAGAAGTAAAGAAAGCAGTTATTACTGTTCCAGCATATTTTAATGACGCTCAAAGACAAGCTACTAAAAATGCAGGTAAGATTGCAGGACTTGAAGTTGAACGTATTATTAATGAGCCTACAGCAGCAGCTTTAGCATATGGTCTTGATAAACAAGATAAAATGCAAACTATTTTGGTTTATGATTTAGGAGGAGGAACTTTCGATGTTTCAATTCTTGAATTAGGTGAGGGTGTATTTGAAGTTAAGTCTACTGCAGGTAATAACCATTTAGGTGGAGATGATTTCGATCAGAGAGTTATTGATTATTTAGTTGAAAACTTTAAGAAAGAAAATGGTATTGATTTATCAAAAGATAAGATTGCAATGCAAAGATTAAAGGAAGCTAGTGAAAAGGCTAAAAAAGATTTATCTGGTGTTACTACTACTCAGATATCTTGTCCATTTATTACTCAAGGAGAATCTGGCCCATTACATTTAGATGTTAGTTTATCACGTGCTAAGTTTGAAGATTTAATTCGTGATTTAGTTGAGTCTACTGTTCAACCAGTTCGTGATGCTTTAAAGGAAGCTTCTTTAAAGGCTAGTGATCTTGATCAAGTTATTTTAGTTGGTGGATCTACACGTATTCCTATGGTCCAAGATTTGGTTAAGAAAGAACTTGGAAAAGAGTTAAATAAGAGTGTTAACCCAGATGAAGTTGTTGCTATGGGTGCTGCTATTCAAGGTGGAGTTTTAACTGGAGATGTTAATGATGTTGTTTTACTAGATGTTACACCACTTTCACTTGGTATTGAAACACTTGGTAATGTTATGACTGTTTTAATTCCTAGAAATACTACTATTCCAACATCTAAATCTCAAGTATTCTCAACAGCGGCAGATAATCAACCAGCAGTAGATATTCATGTATTGCAAGGAGAACGACCAATGGCACAGGATAATAAGACTTTAGGAAGATTCCAATTAACTAATATTCCTGCGGCACCAAGAGGTGTACCACAAATTGAAGTTAAGTTTGATATTGACGCTAATGGTATTGTTCATGTTACTGCTAAAGATTTAGGTACTAATAAAGAACAATCTATAACTATTACTTCTAGTTCTACTTTATCTGATGAAGAAGTAGATCGTATGGTACGTGAAGCTGAAGCTAATAAAGAAGAAGATAATAAGAGAAAGGAACAAGCAGATGTTAAAAATGAAGCAGAACAAATGGTGTTCCAAACTGAAAAATCTTTAAAAGATTTAGAGGGAAAGATTGATGATAAACAAAAAAATGATGCTATGGATAAAGTAAAAGATTTGAAAGAAGCATTAGAAAAAAATGATGTTGAAGATATTAAGAAGAAAAAAGACGCTTTACAAGAAGTGTTATATGCTTTAGCATCAAAAGTGTATGAAGAAAGTTCTAAACAACAAGAAGCTAGTACAGAAGATAAGAAAAATGATGATGTAAAAGAAGCAGATTTTGAAGAAAAATAATAATGTTTAAGAAGTCCTTTAGGGACTTCTTAAATTTAGAAAAGGGAAGAATATGGATCAAATTAAAAAAAGAGATGAAGTATTAGATAAATATAAATGGGATTTAACAAGAATTTTTAGTGATAAAAAAGAGGCTTATCTTTGTTTAAATGAGGTTTTAGCAAGTGCTAAAGAGTTAGCTAAATATCAAGGTAAGATATTAGAAAGTAAAGATAGTTTTAAGTATTGTGTTAATCTTTATTTCAATATTAATAGAAAGTTAGAAAAACTAGTAGTATATTCTAATTTAGCTTTGCATGAAGATTTAAGTAATAGTGAGTGTCAAAAGTTAGTTGGAAGTGTTGATAAACTTAATGATAATGTTTCTATTTTATTAGCTTTTTTTATACCAGAGATATTAAATTGTGATGAGAAAAAGGTTAAAGAATATATAGATAGTGATGATGAGTTAAAAGATTATAAGTTTTTCTTTACAGATTTATTTAGAGAAAAATCACATGTTTTGTCTTTAAAAGAAGAGAAGTTACTTGCTTCTTGTGGAGATATTTTTTCATCATTTAGTAATATTTATGATATGTTTAGTGATGTTGATATTAGTTTTGATAAGTGTCATGATGAAAATCATAAGAAGATAGTACTTGATGAGAGCAGTTATTATCGTTTGATTAGAAGTGAAGATAGAGCGGTTAGAAAAGAAGCTTTTACTAATCTTTATTTAGGTTATGAAAAGTATAAAAATACTTTTGCAGAGATATTAAAAGGAAGTATTAAATCTGATAGTTTTAGTGCGAAAATTAGAAATTATAAAAATGCTCTTGATATGGCTTTGTCTAGTTTAAATATTGATGATAGGTTATATGATACTTTAATAAAGAAAACTAATGATAATTTAGATTTGTTACATAAATATATTTCTTTGAGAAAAAGTGTTATGAAAACAGATGAGTTACATTTATATGATTTATATTCTCCTCTTGTTGATAATATTGATAAGAAGTATGACTATGAAGAAGCAAAGGATTTGGTTTTAAAATCTTTAAATGTTTTAGGAGATGATTATGTTTCTTCTTTAAAGAATTTATTTGATAGTAGATGTGTTGATGTCTATCATACTAAAAATAAGAAAAGTTCTGCTTATAGTTGGGGATGTTATGACGCTTTACCTTATGTTTTATTAAATTATGAGGGTACTTTTAATGATGTTTCGACAATAGCACATGAGATGGGGCATGCTATGCATAGTTATTATTCTAATAAGTATCAAAGTTATCAAAATGCTAGTTATTCTCTTTTTCTAGCAGAGATTGCATCTCAGACAAATGAGATTTTACTTAATAGTTATTGTTATAAAAATGCTAAGAAAAAGGAAGAAAAGTTATATTTTTTAAATAATTTATTGGATACTATTAGGACTGCTTTTTATAGACAGGTTATGTTTGCAGAATTTGAGAAAATTATTCATGAAAAAGATGAAAGTGGAGATGTTTTAACTACTGATAGTCTATGTGATATTTATTATGATTTAAATAAAAAATATTTTGGTGATGATATTGTAGTTGATGATTTAATTAAGTATGAGTGGATTAGAATAAGTCATTTTTATAGAAGTTTTTATGTTTATATGTATGCTACTGGTATTGCTGTTGCATCATCTATTGCTAATAAGATTTTAGATGGAGATAGTACTATGCAAGAGAATTATTTAAAGTTGTTAAAAAGTGGTGGCAAGACTTATTCTTTGGATATTTTAAAAGAAGTGGGTATTGATATTGTTAATGATGATACTATAGATCAAGTGTTTGTTTTATTTAATAAGACGATTGATTTATTTTTAAAAACAATGTAAGTGGGTGAGAAGTATGGCAAAAAAGGATTATTATGAGGTTTTGGGTGTTGATAAAAATGCTACAGAACAAGATATAAAGTTAGCTTTTAGACGTTTAGCAAAGAAGTATCATCCTGATGTTTCTAAGGAAGCAAATAGTGAAGAGAAGTTTAAAGAGATACAGGAAGCTTATGCTGTGTTATCTGATCCTGAAAAAAGGAAGCAATATGATCAATTTGGTCATGCAGCTTTTGAAAATGGTGGTTTTTCTTCACAAGGAGGATTTGGAAATTTCGGAGGTTTTGGTGGATTTTCCAATATGGATTTTGATTTTGACTTAGGAGATATTTTTGGAGATTTGTTTGGTGGAAGAAGAACTAGTAACACAAGAAGAACTAAGGGAAATGATAGATTGATTGTTATGGATATTAGTTTTATGGAAGCTGCTAGAGGCTGTCAAAAAGATCTTGAGTTATCAACAACAGAAGTTTGCTCTAACTGTGATGGTAAGGGTGGATTTAATGAAAGAGTTTGTAGTGAGTGTAATGGAAGTGGAACTATTACAGAGCAACAAAGAACAATGTTTGGTAGCTTTTTAACGAGGACTACTTGTCCAAAGTGTGAGGGAACTGGTAAAACTTATGAAAGAGTTTGTAGTGTATGTCGTGGAAAAGGTGTAAAAAATGTTGTTAAAACAGTTACTATAAAAGTACCAGAAGGTGTTGCTAGTGGTAATCGCATACGTTTATCTGGATATGGAGAGCCATCTTTAAATAAAGGTGTTAATGGAGATTTATATATTGAGTTTAAAGTTAAAGATCATGATTATTATACAAGAAATGGTAATGATATTTATATTGAAGTACCTCTTACTATTACTGAAGCAATTTTAGGTTGTAAGAAAGATATTAAACTTCCAAATTCTGTTGTAACTTTAACAATACCTAGTGGTGCTCAAACTTTAGATAAGCACCGCATTAGGGGAAAAGGTATTAAAGATGTTGATAGTAATAGATATGGTGATGCTTATATTGTTTTAAAAGTTATAACACCAAGGCATCTTAATAGGGAGCAAAAAAGTTTGATTGATAAATTAGATAAGACTTCTTTAGTGGAAAAAGAGTTAGTAGATTATGAGAACTTTTTGAAAAGCTAGTATGGAAGTTAAGAAATTTAAGATGATTGATGAGGGTTTTATCTGTGATGTTTGTGGACAAATGGTTAGGCCTTTAGGATATACAGCAAGAGATCACTGTCCTAATTGTTTATCTTCTAAGCATGTGGATATTAATCCTGGAGATAGATTGTGTAGCTGTAATGGTATTTTAAAACCAATTGGAATTTATAAATTTAAGAATATTTATAAAATTAAGTATAAATGTTTAAAATGTGGTATGGAAAAGAATAATATTATGGCTAATGATGATAATATGGAAAAAGTAATTAGTTTAAGTGTTATCGAATAAAACAAATTGACATGTTAATCATTAGTTAAAATGATACCGATTTATAATATAGATAACAAACAAAGGTGAACTTTGTTTGTTGGAGTATT
>CANQOV010000044.1 GCA_947625575.1 uncultured Bacilli bacterium
CAGCATATGAGAAAACCCTTTACTTTGAGTACGATTCAGAAATTTATAACGGATGTTTAGAATTTACCCGCAGAAATGATGAATACCTAGTATTCGATAATGAATACTATGAGGGATTCAATGCTGATGTTAAAACTAAGCTTGAATGGTTAATAAGAAATTTTGTTGATTCGGAATTTACTTTAACCCAAAAGAAATAGCCTTCAGTTAAAGCGGAAACTAAAGAAATTACTAAGAAAGGAAATAAAACAATGAATAACACAAAAGCCACTCTAGTACCAATGATTAAAGAACTTGAAAGTTTATTTTCAAAACTCAATGATAAGCTCTTTGATGGAGAGCTTGAGACGCCGGTTATAACCATAGCACCGGATACCTGCAGAGCTTTTGGATGGTTTACCACTTGGAGAGCTTGGAAAGAAACGGATAATAAAGAGAATGATGGCTACTATGAGATTACAATTACAAGCGATTATTTAGATCGTGATCCGATCGATATAGCCGGTACACTCTTACATGAGATGGTTCACCTGTACAACAGTATGCACAATGTTAAGGATTGTTCAAGAGGTGGTTCTTATCATAATAAGAACTTTAAAATAGCTGCTGAAAAGCATGGATTAATAGTTGAAAAGACAAAATCCTACGGTTTCAGTTCAACAACTCCCACACCTGAAACCGCAGAATATCTTGATTCGTTAAATCTAAAGTTTGATCTGTATAGACCAACCCCTCAGAAAGAACAAACTATTAAAAAGTCTAGCACTCGTAAGTATGTTTGTCCAGTCTGTGGAGCAATTATTAGATCAACTAAACCGGTTAGAGTTATCTGTGCAGATTGTGATGTTGAATTTGTAGAGGCTGTTTAAACAGCCTCCCACTTACTTAGGAGTATTAGAAATGAAAACAATAGATCTTTACCAAAGAATCAGAAATGAGCTGCTCACTTTAAATAACAATGTTTGGTCAAAAGTGGAACAAGGGATGTTAAAGTTCCATGATTCCGATATCATCTATTTTGAGAGAGATATCTGTAATAAGAATGGAACCGTGATTGTAACAGAGATTGAATGGAGAGATAAGAACAATGAGTATTCTAAGCAGGTTCTTAACTTTGATCCACCTACTTTAGTTTTAGATAAGGATAATTTCAATTCAGAAATGGATCCCGATAAGGTTAAGGAATGGTTAGATATTCTAGATGAAAATAAAAAGCTATATATCAACAACTATAAGCACGGGGATTTTATGGGAATGAGTAAAGACGGTTTAGCAACTTTCTTTATTGAGTAAAATAGGGGAGCAGTAATATAAACTGCTCCCTTTTTCTTTTATATTAGCCGCATCCTGTTGTTGTACCGCAATCGTTGCAGGTTTTACATACGCCAGTTTTAAATAAATTAGAGCTCCCACAATTAGGGCATGTTTCACCGTATAATTTAATAGGCTCTTCAGTTTCAGCAGGTTCAGCAGGATTAGGCGCTTTTTTTTGTTCATCCTTTACTTGAACAAAATTATAATTACCGCATTCTATATCAATTATTTTACTGATAAGATCCGCTATAGAATCCACAAATTTTATATTAGGATGCTTTGTAACTAGTCCTGCAGGTTCAAATTTATCCCCTCTAAGCATTTGAGATATTTCTTTTGGATTAATTCCAAACTGCAGCATATAGGATATTGCTTTAGAAAGAGCCGATAGAAGGCCTTTAATAGTCGTTCCCTCTTTATCAGTGGAGATAAATATTTCAGCTAAATCACCGTTATCATAATAGCTAACTGTAATATAAAGATTAAGAGTATCTAAAGTTACTGCATGGGTTCTACTATTTCTGATTGAACTAGGTTTAATTCTAGTTGGTTTAGTTCTAGCCGGCTTTTCTAGTGCCTTATTATCTTTTTTCTTTGTATTTAAAGGCTGACTAAATTTACAGCCATCCCTATATACTGTTATGGCTTTAACGCCTGATTTATAAGCTAAATCATTAATAGCCATAATATCCTCTACAGTAGCAGAATTAGGTAGGTTTATGGTTTTACTAACAGCGCCTGAAACTAAAGGCGCTACAGCTGCTACCATTTTAATATGAGCCTCTGGACTAATCTCATTAGCTGTAGCTAATACTGCTTTATCATCAGAATTTAAAAATGTAAGGCACTTTTGATAGGTTCCATATTTTTCAAAAGAATCTTGAACGCTTTTAAGCATTATCTCATCCCAAATTGTACGGTTAATATATTTTTCTGCTAAAGGATTAGTTATTTCCATAGTAGAGCCATCAGAACATTTCTTATATATCTTATGTGAAAAGAACGGTTCAATTGAGGTAGCTCCGCAATCCATAGCAAAAGAAATAGTACCAGTAGGCGCTAAACAACTTACTTGAGCGTTTCTATAACCGTACTTTTTACCGCTTTCTAAAGCTTTTTGCCATACATCTAGTAAGGATTCAATTATATTTATATATCTTTTTGCTGAAGGATGGTAAATATTAATTTTTTCCGGTTTAATATCTAAATATCCATTATCGATAAAATCCCCTTGCACAGCTCTAGCTGCTACAGCGTGGTTCCATATTACATCTAGCATGCAGTTGCTGTTTTCTTTATATCTTTCAAAAGGCCCTATTTCTTTAGCCATTAAGCTAGAAATATAATAGGAGTATCCCGTCATTATACCGGTTAAAGCAGCCGCTAGCATTCTAGCCTCATCGCTATCATAGGCTATTCCGAGAGATAAGAATAATGAGGCGTAATTAGTTAAACCTAATCCTGTTGGCCTGTATAAATAAGAGTTTTCTGCTACAGTTTCAGTAGGGAATTGTCCCCAATGAATTGAGGCCTCTAATACTAACTGAATTAATCCTATTAAATGGGTATAACTATCGATATCAAAAAGATTTTCTTTATTGTGGAATTTAAGCAGGTTAATGCTAGCTAAATTGCAGGCGGTATTATCTAAAAATACAAATTCCGAACAAGGATTAGAAGCTCTTATTAATCCATCATTTATACAAGTATTCCAAGCGTTAATAGTATTAGAAAACTGAAGGCCTGGATCTGCACATTTCCAAGCTGCTTGATTTATCTTTTTCCATAAATCATGAGCTTTAACCGTCTTATTAACACAAGAATCCGTAATTCCTTTAAGCTTATAAATAGCATTAGGATCATCTTTCTTGTTCATAAACTCTTTATCAACTCTAACAGTATTATTAGAATTTTGGCCTGAAACAGTTTTATAAGCCTCTCCGTTAATACTTGTATCATATCCTGCTGCACCTAGAGCTTTAACCTTATCCTCTTCTTTTGCTTTCCAGTCTATAAAAGATTCAATTTCAGGATGGCTGCTATCAAGAATAACCATTTTAGCGGCTCTTCTTGTAGTACCGCCTGATTTAATAGCTCCGGCGTTTCTATCAAGCCCTAATAAAAAAGACATAACGCCTGAGGATTTACCGCCTGAGCTTAAATGTTCCCCTTCAGCTCTAATATTTGAAAAGTTAGTCCCGACGCCTGAACCGCCTTTAAATAGTTTAGTCTCAATAGCGTAATGGTCAGAAATTGACTCCCTACCTAAAAGTTCATCTTTAATAGGTATGATAAAACATGCTGATGTTTGGCTTCTTGTGTATCTATCCTTTGCTAGTACAACATCCTCTTTTTCAGGATCATAATAATACATATAATCAGAATCTGCTTCTATACCGTATTTTTTAAGTCCAGTATTAAACCACTGTGGAGAATTAGGCGCCCACATTTGATTAACCATGCTATAAGCTAATTCATCATAAAGAATAGAAGCCTCCGCCTTTGTTTTAATTAAACCCTCATCTTTTAAAGCCTCAATCCAAAACCAGCACATTCTATCTACAACTTGTTTTAAAGATGTTTCAGGAACAGCTCTATAGAAATATTTACTAGCGATAATACTACAAGCGTTTTCTGAATAAAAATCAGGGAATTCCGCATTTTTTAACTCAAATATTACCTCTCCGGTTTTTTGGTTATAAAGCTTAATATCTCTTTTAATCCAGTTAAACAGTTCAAATACTGATTTTCCCTTTTGAAGATTCTTTGTAAAGTGTCTTTTAATTATACTTTTCATAAGTTTAATTCATTACTCCATCAGCCGGATAAAGCTGCACATGAACAAATAAGCTATCATAATATTTATAAGTTCCAAGTCCTACTTGATGCGCACAGTAAGCTATTTCATCAACCATAGCCCTATTCATTACTCCAGGAGAATAAATATCGCACGCATCTCCGCTCATATGCAGGCTATCAGGAACTCCGCCATCTCTAGCATTTTGTGTAGGGCATCTAAATCCTGATGAAATAATAAGCGGCCTATCTGCTTGAGCTCTCTCACTTAACAGATTTCTTAATTGTTGAACCTTAACTTTCAATTCTTGTTTTACATCTCCGCCGCAGCCGCATTCACATTTAAATTCATCCTCACCAAAATTAACTAGTGTAGTAGTTGAAGGGGATTGTACTTGAGTATTGAATAATTTTGAATAAGTCTGTTCACCAACAATACCATCAACTTCTAAACCGTTTTTAATTTGAAAATCCTTAACGCTCCCCATAGTGCCAGGACCTGCTACACCATCTATATCACATGGAGAACCTACCTCACATAATCTAGTTTGATAGCCTCTTATCTGGGCTTCAGCATGAGCTTGAGTTACTGGACCCCATATTCCATCAACAGCGATATTATAAGCTCTTTGAGCGTTTATTAAGCAGCTCTTTGTTTCAGGCCCCCATAGCCCATCTATATCAGGCGCTCCATAGTTACAGATATTTAGAAAATACTGAATATTAGTAATATCCCAAGTATAGCCGCTATTTGTAACGGTATTTTCAGGTTTAGGCGTTCCTGCTGGAGGCGCCTCTACAGCAGGGGAGGTGTCTACATCCTCTATTTGATCGTAAACTTCACCTGCAGCATCAAGCAGCCCATAAGCTATAGCACGTCCGAATAGTTTAGTATTATTTCTGATTAAATCGTTATCCGCTTTAATTGATCCAATTTCCATAATAACAGCAGGCATATTAGTATAGCCTACCTCATAATCATCCCTGCACAAATTACCTCTATCATTAAGGCCGGGAATTCTAAGCTTCATAGAAGCCCTTATAGCCTCCGCCATCGCTAAACCTGATGCGCTTAAGTAAATAGGGTAAATACCTGAAGGCGCTTGATCCCAATCTAAATGAACAGATAGGTAATGTGAGCAGTTATTAGCGTTAGCTGTTTCAACGCATTTAACAATGTTCTTATCGTTATTAGGGTAGTCTGTAAGATAATCTTTCCCATTATAATCAAATACTTCTAAAAGGCCTGCTACAACTTCTTTAGCTAAAGCAGCTTCAGTGTAACCATTCCAACAGCATCCTGTGTCCCAAGTCCCATCTTGAGATGTACCGTGTCCTATTGCGATAAAAGGTTTAAAACTCATTATTTTCTCCCTAAATAATAAAAAAGTAGGGAACGTTCTAGAACCGTTTATTCCCTACTTCTACCTCAACCTAGTAAACTTAAGCTTTTATAAGTAACCGTTCGTTTGAGGTTTATAATACAGATTAAATATTTTATTTAATGTATCTTTAATTTGAATTAGTGCTTATGAATTCACATCAATAAATTGCCTAACCTGCCCTGTTGTTAATTTATTTTTCTTTAATAAATTTAAAACCGGCTGTGTTACTTGAGCTTTTACAGTGAAATTATTATTTTTCCACCAGCACCAAATAATACCAACAATATCAGCGATAGTGTTTATTGTATTAGTAATAGCCTGATCTCCTATTTCAAGAGAGGGTAATCCTTTTAATGTTAGAAAAGAATTAATCAGTGCTAGTAAAGTTATTATAAGTGGAGCTATCGCTTTAATTTTGGCTACTAATTCATTCTTATCCATGCTTTTCACCTATCCTTATAATTTCCTTTTCTACTGTACTTAGTCTTTTATCATGATCATTAATTTTTGTAAGTATCTCATTCTTATCCTCCTTCTGTTCAACCTCTATCCGGTCGATTGTCTGGGATAAATTTTCTATTAATGTTTCTAGCTTTGTAATCATACTAGCGAATTTCCACGCACAACCTACAAAAACCCCGATAAATGAGACTAGTGTAATTATAAGTGTCACTACTTCCCATTCAGTCATAATTATCTCCAATAAAAAAAGAACTGAATCAATTATTCCTGAATCAGTTCTTCTAGATCTAAATCTATTAATACTTCTTTAACCTTTTCTTTTAGAAGTAAAGGCACATCACTAAACTTTTTCTTTCCTTTAATAATTAAAGTAGCATATACAACAGCCATATTAAAACCTGCCTTCTTGAATAAATTTTTAATCCACTGTATAACCATTTTCTTTTAATATCTCTAGTACTTGTTCCTTAAGCTGTTTAGGAACATCATCTAAAGTTTTTTGTCCTTGAATTATAAGGCGAGCGTAAATAGCAGCCATTAAACGCCTCCTATTCCTAATTCATATAGATCTGTTAAACCGAGCATAATAGCATCTAAATTCTGCTTATTTTGCGCTGTAACCTCTAGATTCCACTGTTCTTTAGGGATCTTTCTTTCTAGGTATTTCCAGCCGCTAAAAATAACATTCTGCTCTTCATCTTTTTCCTCATACTTTTGTATATCTTTTCTCTCATACACATAATAAGCTGAAGAAGAAACATCTATTTCTGATGGCCTAACAGATTGTGAACCAATTACCTCAATGAATTCAGAATTCATTAAATACTCCTTAATTAAAAAAAACTCCTAAGAATAGGAGTTTAAAAATTTATGCTATATTACTATTTTGCCATTTTTTGTAATAGTAATTATTACGTGCTTTTCTGCTTTTAGGCGGCTCTCTTAAGCCTGCTCTAACTTGTTCTATTAAAACTTTGCGTGAATAAGCTCCTACTTTTTTTCTTAGAGCTCTGGGATTAATTAAAGGCTTTAGCCATTTTTGGAAATAATTATAAACATCCGCATGTTTAGTCCATCCTAAAAGGCTTAACATGCTCATAGCATCTCTATAATTTACTCCGGTGCCTATGCCTTTTTTGTAAAGCTCTTTCTTTTTATTAAGCTTAAGAGCTTTCCTATAAATGCGCTTTAGAAGGGATTTTCTAAGAATAATCTTTGTTCTAAAAAAGCGCATCCCCATAAAATCAATATCACGTCCGTTTTTATTATCTTTATCAACAAATCGGTAAATCTGCCAGTTTTCTTTTAACCTTAAATGAAGTTTTTCATTTAAATACTTTTCTATCTCTTCTTTTATCTTTCTGAGTTTTCTTTTGTTAGGGCATAAAATAACCATATCATCCATGTATCTCATATAGTTAGGTGCTCTAAGTTCATTCTTAATAAAATGATCTAAATCAGATAGATAAAAATTAGCTAGCCACTGGGAGGAGTAATAACCTTTTGGTAGTCCATCCTCATATGAATCGATTAGTTGAAATAATAAGTCTAAATAGCGGGTATCATTAATTTTTCTTTGAAGTTTATTTTTCAAAACTTTATGATCCACGCTATCGTAAAAATGTTTTACATCATACTTGAAAACATAAAAACGCTTGTTTTTATATTTCCTTATCCATTTCCTTAAAAACTTTTTAGCCTCTTTCTGAGCTCCGCGTCCAGGAATAGAACCGTATACTTGTTCATATAAACTATTAAGAACAATAGCCCTAAACACACTCATTAGTACATGATGAATTATCTGATCAATTAAGCGAGGCTTCGCAATCAAGCGGTTTTTACGTTGGCTTGATTCGTTAATAACAGCCATTCCGCTTTCATGAAAATGGAACTCTCCGGATTTAATCAGATCTCTTATTTCTTGAGCTCCCTCATCAAGATTAGCTAAAAGCTTTTGTACGTACTTCCGGCGTCTCTTCTTTTTACCTTTAGTTGCTTTTTTAATGCATTCCTTGATGTTATCAAGATCTAGCATTTTGTCATACAGATTACTATAAGTTTTCATTAAATAGGTTCCTTTGGAATATCTCTTTATTCCCCTTATAGAACTTTCAGTAAAAATAACCTACTAGCCCTACCCTAAAAGATTAATTTTGCCATGAGGCAAGGTTAACAGTCCATTAAAATATTTAAA
>CANQOV010000045.1 GCA_947625575.1 uncultured Bacilli bacterium
AAATTTAGAAATTTCGTGTCTTTTTGTAGTGTCTATAATATCATAAAATTTTATTCTTGACAAATCTTAGAATGTCATAAAAATATATGATATTATTCTTTTAATTTTATTTTTTCACTCATACATACTTTTTCGTTAAATATGCTTTATATATTACCATTTTTCGATAATTTGTCAAGTTTTAAACCCTAGTTAACATATTTTTATTGTACTACTCATATTAACCAGTATCATTTTATCATAATAATTTTCATAACAACATCTAACTTATAAATATCTATATTCATATTCTATTATCTTCATTATTAAAATACTGCTCCTTAGTTAATTCATATCTAGAAAAAGTTAATATTCCATCATAAAAGGTATAAGGTGATTCTTCTTTAACCTCTTCAATTTTATCAAATCCTAATTTTTCAAATATTCTGCAAGACGCAAAATTATCTTTTACAGCACTAGAAGAAATACCTTTTATTCCTATTTCTTTAAACATATAATCTATCATTGCTTTAGCAGCTTCTGTCGCGTAGCCTTTACCTTGATAAACTGGATCAATATACCAACCTACATCACGAATATTAATGTCCTCTCCTTTTTCTTGAATAGATACTTGTCCTATTACTTCTTCATAACCACTGTTTGTATACTCAGGTTTTAAAAATATACTCCATACAAAATTATCACTATTACCTGCTTTTTCAACTTTAGACTTATAAAACTTTTCTTGATTTTCCCAAGTCCAATGACTAGGCTTATTCGAATATTTTTTTAGGCCTACCAAATACCATTTATTTACTTCTGGTATCATTAATATCTCCCATAATCTTTTTTGTTCTTCCATCTTAGAACTTTTTAAAACCAGTCTTTCTGTTTCTATATTTTTACTTCCTATTAAAATCATATCAAAAACTCCTATACTCGCTAATTTATATTTTTCATTTATTCTTAAAATCATCTAAAAGTTCTAAATTTTTAGAAACTATTTATAATCATAATGCTCATTACTTAATTATATTAACAAAATTTTTTTCTGTAATTAACATTTAATTGCTTACATTATATCATAATTTATTTTATTTCTATAATCAAAATATTTTTAACAACAAAAAAAGCCCAAATTGGCCAAATATAAATCTTACAATAATGCTTTAAGTCTTATACATAGTTATATTATCATTTCTTTTTTTAAAGATGCGACTGCTTTATTGTAACAACCAGTTCATTTGCAGACGCCATAACAATTCCCTTAATTAAATCATTAACAGAAATCTTTTCTCCCTCTTCAAGCCAAATTTGTGTACCACCCATTTCCTTTGCTGTTTTAGAAGTAACCAATACTTCATTTTTCTTTAAACCACCCTGTTCAATAGCTTCAAAAATTAAAATAAGACCCATCATCTTAGTAAGAGATGCTATAGCCACATTACTAGTAGCATTTTTATTGTACAAAATATCTCCACTATCGAAATCCATTAAAATAGCATTTCTAGCTCCCTTAGTAATATCAACAAAATCTTCATCTGCTCTAACATTAAATGGCACTATTGTTAAAAACAAACTAACTATTACAAACAAAATTAAACTTTTTTTCATAAACACTCCTCTAATAAATTTTTATGTATTTTAATAATATTTAGACTTAATTTTACTTTTCTTTCATAGATTTTAATGTTAATATATAAGAAGGAGTATGTATGAAAAAATATGTTTTTTTATTAATTTTAATAACTTTTATTTTTATTGGTTTCATCTTCTATGTATATAAAGATGACATAACAAAATTATTAGACAATAACAAAGAAGATAATCCCATTACTGAAAAAAAACCTGATCCATATGAAGATTATAAGAAAATACCTTATTTTAAATTAGAAAACTTAAATCGTTATTTAGCATATGAAGAAAAAAATAAAGATTTAACTAAAGAACAAATAATAACTAATGTTAACATAGGATTAGATTATGATTTCTATTCTTATATCCATGATACAGATATGAGTTATGGTAATTTAATATTATGTAATAAATATTTAAAACTTAAAAGTGACTACGAGCCAAATGATTTAGAACAGATAGATAGTAAATATTTTATATCAGGTAACCCTAATGTTAGACAAATGCGTAAAGAAGCCAAAGAAGCTTTTGAAATGTTGAGCGAAGCATCTATCAAAGCAGGATTTCCTGTATATGGTCAATCTGCCTACCGTGGATATGATCAACAAGAAAAATTATATAACAATGCTGTAAGTACCATGGGAAAAGATGCTGCTGATAATGACACAGCAAGACCGGGTCACTCTGAACATCAAACAGGATTAACTATTGATGTCTCATCAACTAAAAGCGGAAATATGTTATCCTTTCATAAGACATCATCTTATACTTGGATGTGTGATAATGCTTATAAATATGGTTTTATTTTAAGATATCCTAAAGATTATGAAAAAATTCATGGTTTTGTCTACGAATCATGGCATTATCGCTATGTTGGTATTGAAGTAGCAACTGATATGCACGATAACTATCCAAACCTAACCTTTGATGAATATTATTATCGTTTTATTGAAAAATAAAAATACTAGCCAAAACTAGTATTTTTTATACATAATTATTGTTTTTCAATTCTTTCCCTAAAGTAGAATAATCTCCATGTCCCGGATAAATAACTGTTTTTTCTGGATAAGCTTTTATCTTATTTAAACTTTCTAACATTTCTTTATAAGATCCAGTTTCCAAATCAGTTCTTCCTATATCATCTTTAAAAATAAAATCTCCTGTAAACATAATATTATAATCTTTAAAATAATAACAGACACTATCAGAAGTATGTCCGGGTGTATAAATAACTTCAAAACTAAATCCCTCTAACATACTATTACCCTCAAAAAGATTATCCATACTATATATAGGTATTCTATAAATACTTTGTATGCTATTAGCACTAGATACATGATCAAGATGTTTATGGGTAACTAAAATAGCAACAGGCTCTAACTCTTTTTCTCTAATTCTTTTTAAAATAAAATTCTCATCGCTCCCCGGATCAATTATTAAACATTTCTTATCTTCATATACCAAATAACAATTAGCCTGTAAACTTCCCACTTTTAATACATCAACGTTCATCTTAAACTATCAATCCTTTCTTTATAGGCCTTTATTAAATGACTAGTTTTAGCACACCCTACAAAACAAACAACATCATCAAAAGATTTATCCAATAAATTTATATTATCTACCCCAATTATTTTAGAAGAAGCAATCTTATCTGTTATTATCTTAGATGTTACCAAAGGATAATCCTCACTTTTTTCTCTATCAGATAATATTTCACTAACATAAACATTATCAGCCAAAGAAAGAACTTTTACAAAATCATCACACAAATCTTTCGTACGCGAATAAGTATTAGGAACAAACACTACTGTTAACTTCTTGTTAGGAAATTTTTGCCTGCAAGATTCAATAGTAGCTTTTATCTCTGTAGGATGATGAGCATAATCATCAACAATAATACTACCTTTATAATTTTCAACAACAAATCTTCTTGATGTATTTAAAAAATTAAGTAATTTTTCATATATCTTATCTTTATCTATCCCCTTTTCTAAAGAGACATAAATAGCAATTAAAGCATCTAAGACCATATGCTTTCCATAAAGTGGCAATCTAAAATTACGAATAAACTCATTTTTAACATACATATCAAAACTGCAACCAGCAGTATCTAACACTATATTTTTACATACTACATCATTATTTTCATTTTCACCATAATATATAACATTTTTCTTAAAATTAAGCTTTCTAATATTAGGATAATCTCCACAGACATAAATCTTTTCTTCTGCTTTATTAGCAAACTCTAAAAAAGTATTTTCAATATCCTCTAAATCTTTATAACACTCAGTATGTTCAAGTTCAATATTAGTAATTATTACTTCTTTTGGCCAATAAGCCAAAAAATGTCTATTATACTCATCAGATTCAATAACAAAATATTTATTGTCTTTTTTAGCATAGCCAAAACCAGAGCCAACAAAATAATTACAGCCAACACTATCTTCTAATAAATATCTAATAATATTAGAAGTTGTAGTCTTTCCATGTGTTCCACTAACGCAAATAGAATAAAATTGTTTAGTTAAATCCCCCATTATTTCATTATACTTTTTAATAGTAAAACCACTATTCTTTAATCTTACTATTTCTTCATGATCTTCACTAAAAGCTTTTGAAAAAGTAACAATTGTATCTTTATCAAGTTCATGACTTTCATAATAAATTTTTATACCACGCTCATCTAAACCCTTTTGTGTATATTTATATTCTTTATTATCATCATAGCCAATAACATCATTGCCCAAATCATATAAAATCTGTGCCAAACTACTCATGCCAGCACCCTTAATTCCTATACAATAATACTTCATTATACCTCCTGTTACTAATAATTTTTATATTCAAAATGAGAATAAACTATGCAATATTATAATCATCTTCCAAAGAAAATTCTACATTTTCATCTATCCACTCTTTTCTAGGCTCAACTTTATCTCCCATTAACACATTAATTCTCTTTTCAGCTAAAATAGCATCTTCAATATCAACTCTAATAAGAGCTCTAGTAAGTGGATTCATTGTTGTTTCCCAAAGCTGATCTGCGTTCATCTCACCAAGTCCTTTATATCTTCTAATACTGCATTTTTTACCCATTGATTTTTCTTTTAATTCCGCGTCATCATAAGCATACTCTGTATTTTTACCCTCAGTTATACTATACAAAGGTGGTAAAGCAATATAAAGTTTTCCTTCTTCAATCAAAGGTCTCATAAATCTATAGAAGAAAGTCAAAAGTAAAACTTGAATATGAGCCCCATCATCATCGGCATCTGTCATGATTATTACTTTATTATACTGAATATCATCTTTATCAAAATCACTGCCACTTCCAGCACCTATCGTATAAATTAAAGTACTCAACTCTTCGTTTTTGGCAATATCATCCATTTTAGCTTTTTCAGTATTTAAAACTTTACCCTTTAATGGCAAGATAGCTTGAAAAGTACGATCTCTACCCTGTTTAGCAGAGCCACCAGCACTATCACCCTCAACAATAAACAATTCTTTTATATTTTTATCTTTACTAGATGCAGGAGTAAACTTACCAGAAATAAGTTTTTCTTTAGTACTTTTATTCTTACCTTTTCTTATTTCATCTCTTGCTTTTCTTGCAGCTTCTCTTGCTAATCTGCTCTTTAAAGACTTCTCAATAATATCTGTAGCAATCTTTTTATTTTCTTCAAGGAAGAAAGACAACTTTTCATAAGTAACCGCATCAGTAACAGTTCTAGCAAGAGGTGTTCCAAGTTTACCCTTAGTTTGTCCCTCAAACTGTAATAAATCTTCAGGAATCTTCAAAGAAATAATTGCAGTTAATCCCTCTCTTACATCACTACCTTCAAAAGACTTATCTTTTCCTTTAAAAAAGTCATTATC
Source organism: uncultured Bacilli bacterium (assembly GCA_947625575.1). Lineage (GTDB taxonomy): Bacteria > Bacillota_I > Bacilli_A > RF39 > UBA660 > UMGS1572. The sequence goes on from CANQOV010000045.1 coordinate 5,500, forward strand.
TTTAGCATATTCATTAAATACCCTAGTAAGTGCTGTTTTAAAACCAACTTCATGTGTTCCACCGTCAACTGTCTTAACATTATTTACAAACGAAATTATATTTTCATTATAACTATCTGTATATTGAAAAGCTATTTCTACATCAATATCATTTTTACTTCCAGAAAATGTATAAACCTTATTTAAAACATCTTTTCCGTCATTAATCATTTCAACAAAAGATGAAAGTCCATTATCATAATGATATTTTTCCTGTTTTTTATCTTCAAGATCAATAACTTCAACCGTTAAACCCTTAAGTAAGAAAGCTTGTTCTTGCATCCTTTCACAAATAGTAGTATAGGAAAAACCAGCTTGTGAAAAAATAGAAGCATCAGGCAAAAATCTTACTGTAGTTCCCGTTTTGTTAGTAGGACCAATCTTCTTTAAAGGAACATCAACTTTTCCTCCGTCTTTAAAACGTATAAAATATTCATATCCATCTTTTTTAATATTAACTTCCATCCATGAAGATAGAGCATTAACGACTGAAGCACCAACACCATGAAGTCCTCCAGATACTTTATATCCTGAATTTTCAAACTTACCTCCAGCATGTAAAACTGTAAAAATTACTTCTGGTGTCGACTTACCTGTCGAATGCATACCACAAGGTATACCTCTACCATGATCTTCAACACTAATAGATTTATCTTCATGAAGAACTATCTTTATATAATCTCCAAATCCGTTCATTATTTCATCAATGGAATTATCAACAATTTCCCAAACAAGATGATGCAACCCTCTTTTATCAGTTGACCCAATATACATACCCGGACGTTTTCTAACTGCTTCCAACCCCTCTAAAACTTTAATGCTGCTATCATCATATTTTAATGCCATTACTCATCATCTCCTATTCAATTATAACACGAAAATCAAAAACAAAACAACAAACAAAAAGATCAATCTAAAATTGACCTTTAAATACAAACATGTGGCTGCCCCAGTTAGATTCGAACTAACGACTGATGGAGTCAGAGTCCACTGCCTTACCGCTTGGCTATGGGGCAACTTACATACTTATTTTAACACTATATTTCATCATCATCAAGAGTTCTTTGTCTACCACTTATATTATCATGTAAAAGTTTAGTTCTTAATCGATATATTTTAGTTTTATGTGAAATATTAGACTCAAAAATATTGATCAAATCTTCTTCATCTGCTGCAATATAATTTAACCAATTACAATCATAAACCTTCAAATATTCTGTCAAAATAGTATTAATATCTTCTTGAGCCAAAAAAGAAAAATAACTGTCATCACTAGTTAACTTAATAATTGCATTAATATTTCCCTCAATATCTAATTTTTCATCAGCACCGTCTTTACACCCTGCACACAATCCAAACAAATCAAGATTATGAAACAACGAATTTTCCATTAACATATTATCAATATTTAAATATTTTTTTAAACCGTCTATGCCACTAGCATAATAGACTGTAGATAATAGTTCATAAAAAATTTCAAAATTCATAAAACAATCTTGTGCATTATTCTTTTTCAACAACTTTGTACAAACATCAGCAGTTTCACTATTCTTTACAACTTTACTATCATAATTAAAATTCCATAACTTATATTTATCAACTAAATCTCTACATACTTCATCATCACTAAATAAAAGCTCCCAAATAGCAAAAAAACTTATAAAATAAAAAGAATCTTCAGCACTAACATAAACTTCATCATCAGGATTATATAAAGTAACTGATTTTCTTAAAGCATTTAACCTTTTACCAATATATCTTAACCTGTTAAAAGCTTCCTCATTTTTCGCTTCTTGATAAAGCATTTGAAAATCCAATAATAAAGATTTAAAATTAAGAGCATTTTTAACATACTCCTTAAATTTTTCATTATCAGAAAACTTATTTTTTAACTTATCGTTAAGTTCATCTAAAGAATCGCTACTAACACCCTCTTTAAGAAGCTTAGTAATATTTGCCTCAGAATAATCTGAAATATTAACCATTTCATCACCTTTTTTCGTAGACATATTATATCATAACTAACTATTAAAATCAAATTAATATTGCTTATAGCAAATTTTTTTTGCATTTTTTGCCAAAACTCTTGTTTTTTTTATATTTATTTGATACAATCTTATTGCTTACTTTAAATGGCGAGATAGCTCAGCTGGCTAGAGCAATCGGTTCATACCCGGTGGGTCAAGAGTTCGAATCTCTTTCTCGCTACCAAAAGTTTATTACTAGATTAATATCTAGTCAGAGTGTAGACAAACCCCTAGAATTTTTCTAGAGGTTTTCTTATACAATTTCTAAAAATTGAATTTTGATAATTT
>CANQOV010000046.1 GCA_947625575.1 uncultured Bacilli bacterium
TACAAATCTTTATTAATTAATTTTGCCATTTTAATACACCACCTTTCCGAGGGTGTATTATAGGACATTTTGTTTTAAAACTCAAAAAAATTATTGTTTAAATTAAATTAATTTTTTATTAGGACATTTTGTTTTATAAATCATTTCAAAAAAGCGGACATTTTGTTTTAAAAGTCACACTTTTTGCAAGTCTTGGTATACTATTAGTTGGTCTGGAAGTAAATAAATTGACACATTGCTATATAATAATTCCATTACTGTAGTGTTTAATTTTTTGGCTATTTGTCGCAAGGTATCCCCTTCTTTAGTTATCATAAAACTAAAACCTTTCTTAGGTACTAGCAAGGTTTGCCCTTCTTTTATGGATTCATTTTTTTCCATACCATTTATCTGCCATAGCAAATCTGGTGTTACATTATATTCTTTAGCAATTTTGTATAAAGTATCAGATTTTTGAACTAGATATCTATCATAGATATCTCTTGGATAATCAGGAATTATAAGTTTTTGGCCAATATAAATATCATCAGTTTTTAGACTATTAATTTTTTTTAATTCATTTACAGGAATTTGATATTTATCAGCAATGGAAAAGAGTGTATCGTTTTTTACAACATAGTAATAATTCATATATGTCACCAGTATATTATATGCTTAGAAAATAAAAAAAAGACGGAATTTTTTCCATCTTTATTTGCTTATTTCGATTACTTTTACTTCGTAGTTACCATTTGGACTTTCTACACTTACAATATCTCCAACTTTATGACCCATTAAAGCCTTAGCTATTGGAGATTCATTAGAAATTTTACTTTCAAATGGATCTGCTTCTTGACTTCCTACAATGCGATAGGAATCTGTATCTTCATCGTCAACGTAAGAAATTTTAACTGTTGTTCCTACGCCAACTTGATCAGTTGATACTTCATCAATTATGGTTACATTATCTACGATTGCTTGTAATTTCTTTATTCTTGCTTCTAATTCGGCTTGATCATTTCTTGCAGCATCATAATCAGCGTTTTCTGATAGGTCACCTAGTGCTCTTGCCTCTTTTATTGCTACTATATTTTCAGGTCTTTTGACATTTATTAAATAGTCTAGTTCCCCTTTAATTTCCTCATACCCCTCTTTTGTTAAATAAATTGCTTTGTCTAAAGCCATTTAAATCACCTCTTCTTGTATTGACTTTTAAAAGAATACTATATTTTTTTCATTTTGTCAAGGTATCATTATCAAAACATATTCTCATAAAGGAATTTTTTGGGACTGGTCTATCGATTTTTATTTTTATTATTTCTTTAGGATGATTAGCTACTGAAACTGGTTGCATATCGACATTATACATTTCTTGAATAACAAAATCATATGAAAAATTATTAGGTCCAAAAAAGTGAACTTTATCATTTACTTTAAAATAATTTCTTTGTTCAATTACTAACAAGTTGTTTTTTTGGTCATAGTTTTTTACAAAACCTAAAAAGTCTTGATTTGATACTTCTTCTCTAGTTTCAAGATAATACTGATCTTTGTGATTGTTTTCATGGTCAAAGAAATGATTGCTTGATGGTCTATTGGATACTCTTGATAAGATTTTCTCTTCATTTTTTATTATTTTATCTTGATAACCATTATTATAATATGCATCTATAAGTTTTCGATAACTACTAATTACTGTGGCTAAGTAATAAGTGCTACGCATTCTGCCTTCCACTTTTAGAGACTTAGCTCCTGTTTCAATTAGTTCTTTGATATTATTTGCTAACATTAAATCTTTGCTGGCAATGGAAAATTTGTGATTTTTCTTATCAAGTTCATAACTAAAACGACAAGCTTGACTGCAACCACCACGATTAGAATCGCGATTGGTCAAATAGTTTGATAAAAGACATCGGCCACTGTAACAAGTGCACATCGCTCCATGAAGAAAAACTTCTAAGTTGGCATGAGTGTTATCATAAATATTTTTTATTTTTTCTTTAGAAAGCTCTCTTGCTAAGACAATGCGATCTACACCTTGCTTTAGGAAAAATTTGACAGCTTCAATATTGGTTATTGATTGTTGAGTACTTAAAAATACTTGTAAATTTTTACAATTTTTCTTTATCCATTTTATTAGGAAAACATCAGCAATTATGACAGCGTCTACTCCAATTTTGTCTAGGTTTTCTAGGTATTCATACAGTCCTTTTACATCTTCATTATGAAATAAGATGTTTACGGCAACATAAAGTTTTTTACCTAATCTATGGGCATAAGAAGTTGCTTCTTCTATCTGTTTTAAGTCAAAATTTGTAGCATTAGCTCTTAAGCTAAATCTTTTACCTCCAATATAACAAGCATCAGCACCATATAAGAAAGCTATTTTTAATTTTTCCAAATCTCCTGCTGGAGATAATAATTCTATTTTTTCTTCCATTTTACTTCACCTTGTATACTGTTTTTTTATTTAGAAAACCAAGATCTAAATCATCAAAGAAATTATTTAAATCAATTTTTGATTTTTTATTTGATAATGTTAGTTTATAGGCTTTAACTGCTTCTAAAAAATTATTGTGATCTAAATTAAATTCATTTAGAATACCATAGTTGATATTTTTTAATTCTTTTAGATGATCTAGGCTATTTAAAATGAAATCTGAGATAAACATGGTACCTTTGGGATTTTCTTTGATAAAATATTTTTTATCTTCAAATAAAAGAGTGTGTTCTTTTTTTAAAAGTAGTTTTTTATTATGTTGGTAATAATCACTTAATAATTTTCTTTTAGAAAAAGCCATTAATTGATAACCAAATAAGTTAATATATAAATCTTGGGAAGTGTCTTCTTTTATTTCATTTATTTCTTTTATGGTTATCTCACTTGGAAGATGTATTCCCTTTACTGAAAAAGTTTTGTAATAATTACAAGTAAAAGAATTACAAACTAAATAATTTTGACTAAGAATTAATTTAATATTTAATTTTTCTTCTTTAACGATATTTAATATTCCTAAATCATGAAAAAATATTCCTGAAATAGTTAATTTTTCTAGTTGTCTTAATAATTTTTTTAGTTTTGGAATATCTTCATCAAATAAATTGCAATCTATAGAGATGTAGAAGTGAATTTTAGGATATTTAGTTATTAGATTATTTAAAGTTTTAAGAGAGATTTCTTTGGTAGCAAAGCTACTAAAACCTTTAAGACTAAATAAAAAGTTTTCACAACCCAAAGTTATGTAATCATCTAAATTTAGTTTTAAAGGCTTTATTATTAATTTCATTTAAAAACCTCCTTTGTTAGTCCTTCTTTCACTTACTGATATTCCATCTCCAACATCAAAAAAAGTAGTTTTATATTTGATGTTGTCTTGTAAAAAGAAAATGTAATTTTTAATTTTTCTTACTAATTGGCGAATATTTCTACTTTTTATTTCATTAGGATTTTTCATAACGTAACCATGGAAACTTAAATTATCTGTTACGATTGCTCCATTTTCTTCTAGATTGGATTCAAAATGATTAAATAAATCCATATTTCTGCTTTTGGCAGCGTCGATAAAGATGATATCAAATTTTTCTTTTAATTTGACGTCCATGGCGTCTTTATATATTAAAGTTATTCTATCTTCAAGTTGAAATTTTTTAACATTTTTTATAGCTTCCATGTAACGATCTTTATCTTTTTCTATGCTAATTATTTTTACATTTGGTGATGATAGGGCCATCATTATGGAAGAATAGCCTATAGCAGTACCAATTTCTAAAATTGTTTTGGCATTTCTTTTTAGTATTAAGCTCGTTAAAAAATCAATTCCGTCATCTAACATTATGGGAATATTTTTATTTAAAGCGTATTGTTTTAAATTTCTAATATTAGTGTATATGTCATCTACCATACGATCCACTTTCCTTCTTTCTGTAATTTTTCTGTAATTTTTTCGTGTTCACTGAAAGTTTTAGAAAAGTATATATTTCCGTCAATGTCTGCAACAAAATATAAATCATCAGATTTACTAGGATTTAGAGCAGCATCAATACTTTCTTTAGATACACTGCTTATTGGACCAACTGGCAATTTACCTTCCATTAATGGTCCTCTGGTGTTATATGGGTTATAAGTATCAAATTCTTTTTGAGTTAAGTCCCTTTCATTTAAAAATACTTTAAAGGCATAGTAAGTTGTTACATCACTACCTAAGCTCATACCTTTATCTAATCTATTGTAAAAAACACTTGAAATACCCTCGCGATTTTCTTTGTTTGTTCCTTCTAGTTCGATTAAAGAAGCAAGAGTAATTATTTCGTGTGGAGTAAATTTGCTTTCTTCAATAGCTTTTTGATATGGGGTTAATATTTCATTAGTTCTATCTAGCATTTTAGTAAATATTTCCTCTAGAGTAACTTCTCTACTAGAAAAACGATAAGTATCACAATATAGATATCCTTCTAGGGGATAATAAATATTGGGATCTAAAATTGCTTCATCTAAAAACCAATATTTAGCAATTAATGTGTTTAAAATTTCACGATTGTTAACGTATTCTAAAACACCGGCACTGGTATTAGTGGTGTTATTTTCAATAATTTGAGCAATTTGTCTTACATTAAGTCCTTCTCTAAAAGTGATTTCAATTTCATTATCATTAATTCCCCCACTTTTTAATTCATTTATTATGTCTTTTAAGTTCATACTTGGGCTTAAATAATAAGTTGCCGCATATATGTTGTTTACATTGTAAAGTTTTAAATATAATTTAAAAAATAGTTGGCTTTTGATAAGATTAGATTTTTTTAATGAGGCGGCAATTTCATCACTTGTAAAACCTTTTTCGATTACAAATCTTGTGGTGTTTTTATCATCACTAACTTTTGATGTGAAGTACATAAAACTACCAAAACAGCCTAAAGCTATTAACAAAATTATACTAGATAAAACAATAATTATTTTAGTTTTCTTCTTTGCTTTCATCACTACTATCACTTTCTTGTAAAACTTGAAGTGCTACTTCAATTACCTTCCACTCTTTTTCATCTGTTATTGGCTCTAATTTCATCATGCCATCTTTAGTTGTCAATATTGAGCCATAGGCTTTTAAGTTGCCAAATTCATCAGGCACATTATCAGTGTAGGCTAAATAACGTTTGTTAGTTTCTTTAGAATCAAATTCTAATAATTTATAAAATACTTGCTTTTCTCCTTGCTCATTAAAACCGATAAACATATCATCGGTAAAATTTCCAGAATTAAGTTCTTCTTGAACTTCTTTTTTTATTTCTTCTAACTTCTTATTCATATTGTTTATCCTTTCTATCTAAATATGATTGCAATATTATTACTGCTGATATACCGTCTTTAAAATTCTTTCTTTTTTTTCTTGACATATCGTAGGAAATTAAAACTTGATTGGCAATGGAAGTTGTTAGCCTTTCATCTTCTAAAATTATTGGAACAGTTATTAATTTTTCTAGTTTGTCTTTAAAGGCTATGGTTTCTTCAGCACGAAAGCCATATGAATTATTCATGTTTTTAGGCAATCCCAAAACCAAGCACTCAATTTTTTCTTCTTCAATTATGGATACGATTTTATTTAATAACCACTGTTCATCAGTATATCTTATGTTATCATAAAAAGATGCTACTGTTCCTGTTTTGTCAGATATGGCCAAACCCAATGTTTTAGTTCCTAAATCAAGCCCCAAATATTTCATCTACGTCTTTTAAATAGTTTTTTAGTAGAGCTTCTAAAATTTTGTCTCTATTAATTTGAACTATTTTCTCCCTACAATTTTTATAATTAGAAATGTAGGTATTATCACCACTTAAGAGATATCCTACAATTTGATTTATACCATTATAACCTTTTTCATCTAGAGCTTTTTTAACATTATATAATGTCTCAGTAATTGTGTAATTTTCTAGTTCTTCTATATTAAACATCATTGTTTTGTCCATATAATCCTCCTTGAAATGTATATAAATATTTTAGCATTTTATAGGAAATTTAGCAATAGAAAAAGGCTTATTAGGCCTTCTTTATTTCTTCAATATATTTATTAACTTTGGCTGCCCAAGTGTTACTATTTGTACCTGTATATTTTTTTTGAATTGTTTCGGCATCAGTTAAACCCTTATATATGTAATTATGAGCTAAATTTTCAATAAAATAGCTTATTCCGTCTTCAATTGTTTCAAAAGCTCTGTAACTTCCTCCATTACAGCTTGGACTTCCTTTTACACCACCCATGTTATTACACTCTCTTACTAAGTAACTACAAGTCCATTTGCAACCTGTTTCATGTAGTGATATTGCTAATGCTAAATAAGGATCTATTCCATATTCAATTGATTTTGTAGCATAAACCATACCTTTTCCTTTGATAGTTGAGTTTAGGCTTTTATCTAATTTAGCTGCTAACTCCTCCATGGTCATGCCGTCATATACAACATTTCTTATAACATATGGCTCTAGGCCAGCATCAAAAGACATTTGCTTTAATTCATTTGGTATTTCTTTAGGTGGTTTGTCTTTTTCTAAGGCATCAACATTATCGATATATTTGCTATATCCTATTACTACTGTAACAGATATTATTAGGACTGCTATTAAGCTATATAATATTACTTTCTTATGCATTTTCCCACCTCTATTATGAAAACATTATAACATATTATATTATATTTGGCAATTATCAAAAATAATAATGTTTTATCCTAATTGTTTTTCGACTTTTATTGCATAAAAAATCTAAATTATTGCTAATTTAGATTTAATTTAGACTTAATCTTTATTATTTAACAACGCAGCCGTCACCATTTGGTCTTGTAGCACATTCCCAACAAATTGCAGAATCTGCACTCTCTGATCCAGGACCTGCTCCAATTAAATTAAATATAGTTTGGACAATTGTAACTACGAAAAATATAACAACACCATATATTAAACGTTTAATTAACATTTTTTGTGCTGCTTGAATTTCCTTTTCTTCTCCAGCCATAACAGCTTTACCTAAATCAAGCATTGCTAAGACAATGATAATAACTGGAATAACAATTTTAATAATATTAATTAATGTACCTACCAATTTCCATAGTTGAGCAGTATCGGAACAAAAACTACTTGCGTCCACTGCTGGTTGATTATCCAAAAAACTTAATAGATTTAACATACGAATTCCTCTCTTTCTAAAAAAGATTTTACTATACATTTAATAGATTGTCAAATATATTTGTTTCATTGTTAATCCTTTTTAGAAATGATACCAAGAAATTTTTTAGAAATGATACCTTTAATATATAATATACATCCGAAA
>CANQOV010000047.1 GCA_947625575.1 uncultured Bacilli bacterium
TTATATGATTATGAAGTTGATCAAGAAAAGTTAAGACTAGCAATGATAGATGAGATAGAGAAAAGAAGCTATAATGAAGGCATAGAAAAAGGTATAGAAAAGGGTATAGAAAAAGGCATAGAAAAAGAAAAAATTAAAATAGCTAAAAATCTTTTAAAAACCGGTATGGATATAGAAAAGATAAGTGAAATAACGTCTTTAAGTATTGAAGAAATAAAATCCATAAAATAATGTTTTAAAACAAATAGAAATGTGTTATTATATAAATAAAGAATAACACATTTTTTGTTATGTCAAAATGGAGGATTCTATGAAAGATAAAAAAGTAGTCTGGGGGGGGGCAACTAGAAAAAATATAATCCTAATTGTATTAGGATTGATATTGTTAATAATAGGAATAACTTATGCCAGTGTAGCAATATTAAAAATATCAGATAATAATCTTATAACAACAGGACAAATATCAATGAGTTACACTGAGCCCTCAAAATCATTAATAATTGAAGAAGCTTTACCAATGGAAGATGAGGTAGGCAAATATCAAGATGATTACTTTGAATTTACAGTAATAACCAAAGCAACAACTAATAAAAAAGATAGAATAGGAATCAAAGTACATTATGCTATTACCATAAGCCCAAAGGAATTAAGTGAAAATAAAAAACCATATAAAGAAAATGAATTAAAAATGTATTTAACAAAAGTAGAAAATGATGAAGAACAAGAAGTAGTACCACCAGTAGAGATATTATCTCCAACAGAATCATTTACTTTATATGAAACAGAGAATCATCATAAAAATGGAAATGATGAAATAGTAACAAAATATAGATTAAGAATATGGATAAACGAAAAAACAGATACAAATGGTCTATTAGGTTGTCAATATAAATTTAGTGTAAATATAAATTCAGAAGCTGATACAACTCAAAGAGTAAAGAAAGTAGCAATAGAAAATATTGGAGAAGGTATAACAAAAGTAACTAATAAAACAATAGATAAAGTATATACAAGTGATTTCTATGCTGCCCAAGATGACGAAATATTAATTGAAGCAACTCCAAAAGATAACTGGATAGTAAAAAGTATAAAAGTAAATGATGAAAAAATAGAAAACAATCAAACAATAAAAGTAGAAAAAGATATAACAATAACAACCTTATATCAAGCACCATATAAAATAAGCTTAGAGAAGATTGGTGAAGGTACAATAAAGGTTAGAAATAAAGAAACCAATGAAGAGTATACAGAAGATTTTTATGCAACTGAGGGAGACGTATTTAAAATAATAGCAACACCAGAGGAAAACTGGAAATTAGGTAAAATAACTAGCAATGGAGAAGAAGTTACAAATAGTGAGATAACAGTAAAAAAAGAAGATATCAAAATAAAAGTAGAGTTTAGAGCACCACGTACTATTACATTAAGTAAGACAGGAACAGGTACTTTAAGTGTTTTAAATCAAACAACAAGTGAAACACATACAGAAAATTTTACAGCTAATGAAGGAGATGTATTAAAAGTAACAGCCACTCCAGGTACAGATTGGAAGTTAGGCTCATTAAAAAATGGGACAACAGATATAAACAATAATTCCACAATAACTGTAGGTACATCTGATGTAACTATAAATGCAGTATTTAAACAACCATATACAATAACTTTAAGCAAGACAGGAACAGGAACATTAAGTATTTTAAATCAGACAACCAATCAAACATATACAGCAACTTTTAAAGCTCATGAAGGAGATAAACTAAAAGTAACAGCAACACCAGAGACAAATTGGAAATTAGGGTCATTAAAAAATGGTAATACAAGCATATCAAGTGGGGATGTGATAACTGTAGGAACAAGTGACATAACAATAAGTGTTGTATTTAAGGCACCACGAACTATAACATTAAATAAGACAGGGACAGGAACATTAAGTATTTTAAATCAGACAACAAATACAACACACACATCCACATTTACAGCCCATGAAGGAGATAAATTAAAAGTAACAGCAACAGCAAGTAGTGGCTGGGTGTTATCATCATTAAAAAATGGTAGTTCAAATATAGCAAGTGGAGCAGTAATAACTGTAGGAACTGCTAATATAACAATAAGTGTAGTATTTAGACAAACATTAGTAAGCTTGATAAAAAGTAACAAAATAGTAACATCTGGAGCAGGGCTATATAGAACAACTGCTACCACAACAGGAGCGGAAAGTTTATATTATCGAGGTAATGTAACTAATAACTATGTTAAGTTTGCAGGAATTAATTGGAGAATAGTAAGAATACATGAAAATGGAACTGTAAGATTAATAGCTCTTGGCAATGAAGGTATTGCTGCAACTACAGCTTGTGATAAGACATGGGGTTGTGGTGATAATGTTATAAGTTCTTTAGATACATGGTATAATTCAAAATTAAAATCGTATGATAGCAAAATAGCATATGCAACATTTTGTAATGCCACAAAAGCAAAATGGTCTAGTGGTTTAACCGCTTACAATTTTGATCCACCAGTAAAAGAAAAATATAGTCCAACTTTTAAATGTGATAAAGATGCCAATGGTACTGGAACTTCAAACCGTAAGATTGGGATGATAACTTTGGACGAAGTGTTAATGGCTGGTGGAGTTGCTTCTGATACTACTACTGCTAAAACAGCGATAGATTCTGGCACCTGGACATGGACAAATACTTGTGCAGGTTGGACTTCTGATACTTGTGGCTGGAGAAGTTTTGTTTTCACACATCAAGGTAATTTAAGGGAATATTGTCAAACTAGTTCAAAAGAAAATGTAAGACCAGTTATAAATCTTTCCAATAGTGTAGTTGTAACGGGTGGAAGTGGTACTAGTTCTTCTCCGTATACTGTAGAATAAAATTTTTAATTTGTTATTGCATTATTTACTAAATTTTGTTAAAATCTAGTTAAATGGTGCGTTGATAAGAAAGTAGTAAGAAATAGTTTTATTTACTAGAGAGAAAGTGGTTGGTGTAAACTTTTAAATAAATATTTCTGAATTCAGTCTTTAGCATTAGTCGCATACCTGCGTTAAAGGAATAAGGTAGTTTTAACTATAAATTAAGGTGGTACCACGAACAATTCGTCCTTATTGGATGGATTGTTTTTTATTTGTAAGGAGGAAAAATTATGAATTATGATGTAGAAAAACAAAATATAATTAATAAGATAAAAGAAGTTACTACTTTACAACAGTTAAATGAAGTACGTTTATATTATGTTGGTAAAAATGGTTTAATTAGTAATTTGAGAAGTAATATTAAAAATATTCCTAATGAAGAAAAGAAAGAATATGGAATAAAAGTAAATGAATTATCTAATTGTTTTGAAGAGAATTATAATATTAAAAAAGAAGAGCTTGAGACTTTAGAAGTAGATAAGCAATTACAAAAAGATAAAATAGATTTAACTATGCCAAGTTATAGTTTTAGTAGTGGATCTAGTCATATTTTAGAGAAAGTAATTGAAGAGTTAGAAGAGTTTTATATTTCTATGGGTTATGATGTAGTGGAAGGCCCTGAAGTTGAGAAAGATTTATATAATTTTGAAATGTTAAATTTACCAAAAGGACATCCTGCAAGAGATGCTCAAGATACATTTTATATTAAAGGAGATGAGTGGTTATTAAGAAGTCAGACATCTCCAGTTCAAGTAAGAACAATGCTTGAGAATAAAGATAAAACACCAATTAGAATAATATGCCCCGGAAAAACTTACAGAAGAGATTATGATGATGCGACTCACTCTCATCAATTTATGCAAATGGAGGGATTGGTAGTATCTAAAGATATATCTTTATCTGATCTTAAGGGTACGATGAATCTAACTGCTAAGAAGTTGTTTGGAGAAAAAGTAGAAACACGTTTTAGGCCGTCATATTATCCATTTACTGAGCCAAGTGTAGAGTTTGATGTATCTTGTTTTAAGTGTGATGGAAAAGGTTGTAATGTGTGTAAAAATACAGGTTGGATTACAATTGGAGGAGCGGGTGTAGTTCATCCAAATGTTTTAGATATGTCAGGTTATGATCATAATAAATACCAAGGATTTGCTTTTGGTTTTGGAATTGAAAGAATAACTATGGTTAAGTATGGTATAAATGATATTCGTACTTTCTATACTAATGATTTAAGAGTTACAAATGCCTTTAATCAAAGGGAGGGTGAGTAAGATGAAGATTTCTACAAATTGGATAAATGATTTTGTTGATATTAAAGATTTGGATAAAAAAGAAGTTGCAGATTTAATTACTAATGCTGGGGTAAATGTTGAACAGGTAACTAGTTGCAATTTAAATAATTTAGTAATTGGAGAAATAGAGAGTGTAACACCACATAGCGATTCTGACCATTTAAATGTTTGTATGGTAAATGTTGGTAAGGAAACTTTGCAAATTGTATGTGGGGCATCTAATGTTAGAAAGGGTTTAAAAGTAATTGTGGCTTTGTGTGGGGCAATCTTACCGGGTAATTTTGAAATAAAACAACGTGATGTAAGAGGCGTTAGTTCAAATGGTATGATTTGTGCCTTATTCGAGCTTGGTTTAGAGGAAAAAACTACAGAAACTTATAATAAAGGAATATACGAGTTACCAATGGATGCTCCAGTAGGGATGGATCCAATTAAATATTTAGGACTTGATGATACAGTTTATGAATTAGACTTAAATCCTAATAGAAATGATTGTCTATCGCATTTAGGTTTTGCTTATGAAGTTGGTACAGTTTTATCTTTGCCTGTTAAAAAACCAACTTTTGAAATAAATTGTTTAAAAGATAGTATTAAAAATCATTTTAGTTTAGATATTGCAACAGAAAATTGTAAGTTATTTTTATCTAGGATGGTAACAGGTGTTAAAGTAAAAGAAAGTCCTAATTTTATTAAACAAAGATTGGAAGCTGCTGGTATGCGTTCAATTAATAATGTTGTTGATATTTCTAATTATGTTATGCTTTTATATGGACAACCACTTCATTTCTATGATAAAGATAAACTAGGAGATAATATTACTGTAAGGATGGCTACTAATAATGAAGAAGTAGTTACATTAGATAATCAAAAAAGAGTTTTAAATGATACCGATATTGTAGTAACAAATAAAAAAGAAGTTGTTTCAATAGCGGGTGTTATGGGGTGTCTAAATACTGAAGTAGAATCATCTACTACTAATATTTTAGTGGAAAGTGCTATTTTTAATCCTTATAATTTAAGATATACTTCAATTAGATTAGGATTAAGAAGTGAAGCTTCTTTAAGAAGTGAAAAACAATTAAATTATGAATATACTTATGAAGCAATAAATTATGCTTGTTATCTATTGGAGAAATATGCTGATGGTAAAGTTTTAGAAGATATTGTAAATTATGATGTTATAGATAAAAAAGATAAAATATGTACTGTCAGTATAGATAAAATTAATAGAGTTTTAGGTATAAAAGTACCAAAAGAAGATATTGATAAGATATTACAAAGATTAGGTTTTTCATATCAATTTGAAAATGATATATATACTGTAACAATACCTAATAGAAGAATGGATGTATCTAGTCTTTGTGAAGATTTGATTGAAGAAATAGGAAGAATATATGGATATGATAAATTAGAGAATACTTTACCTGTTGAGCCAATAAAAGTAGGATCTTATAAGAAAACTACAAAGTTTAGAAAAGATACTTCTAAAGAAATGAGAAAATTGGGATTAAATGAAGTAAAAACTTATACTTTAGTAAGTTGTGAAGAATCAAAAATGTTAAGTGATGAAGATGCTATTAGTTTATTGTTGCCAATGAGTAATGATAAAGCTTATGTAAGACAAAGTTTAATTCCGTCTTTATTAAAGGTTTATGATTATAATAAAGCTCATGGGGTTGAAGATATAAATATTTATGAAATTAGTAATATTTACCATAATGATGAACAATATAGTGAAGAGACGTTATTAAGTGTTTTAATGAGTGGAAAGTATTTAGCTAATAGTTGGTTAAATAATAGTGTAAATGCAGATTTTTATCTACTTAAAGGATTATTAATGCAATATTTAAATTATATGGGGTATTCTGATAGAGTATCTTTAGAAGTTAAAACTCCAAAATATGATATTCTTCATCCATATGTTTATGCTGATGTTTTAGTAGATAAAGAAAGAATAGGTTTCATAAGTAAGATAAATCCTAAAAATTATAATGAAGTATATGTTATGGAATTATCTTTAACTGTTCTTATGAAGAAAAAATCTAAAAGATTAAAATATGAAGAAGTTAGTAAATATCCAGATATTGTAAAAGATGTTGCTTTTGTAGTAGCAAAAGAAATAACTTGTGAAGATATTTTAAAAGTGATAAAAATGAACGGTGGTAAGTTATTAAAAGATGTTAAAGTATTTGATTTATATGAGGGAGAGCATGTTGAAAGTGGTAAAAAATCAATTGCGTATTCTTTAACATTTAATTCTGTAGAAAGAACATTGTTAGATAGTGAAATAGATGTTTTATTTAGAAATATTATTGAAAAAGTTAAAAATAAATTTGATGCAGAAATTAGAGATAGATAATTGAAAAGAAAAGTAAAGTATGCTAAACTATATTTAGATAGTAGAGTAATGCTTTACTTTTTATGTTGGTGATTGATATGAAAGAAAAAAACTTAAAAATTTCTGTGTTAATAGTTTTAATTGGAATTATTAGTTTAGTGGTAGGGGTTAGTTATGCTATATTTACTACTACTGAAAATAGTAATAAAATTCAAATAATACAATCTGGATCAGTAAATCTTGAGGTAAAAGAATTAAATACTTTAAATTTAGCAAATGCTAAGGCTTTAACAGATAGTCAAGGTTGGGATCAAGGAGAGTATTATTCTTTTACAATTACTAATTCAGGTAATGCTTTAGCAAGTTATACAATAAGTGTAATAGATGATACTGCTAAAACAAATGGATTAAATAATTTATTGAATATTAACTATATAAGATTTGGATTAACAGTAAATAATGCAAGACAAGATGTTAAAACTTTAACAGCAACAAATAGATTACTTTATACTAAAACAAGTTTACCAGTTGGAGAAACGGATACGTATCAACTTCGTATATGGTTAAATTTTGGTACTTTAAGTGAACTTGAAATAGATAAATTATATAACTATGTAATGCATTTTAAATTAAAAGTAGATGCAACTCAGATAGTTCAATAAATGGAGGATTCTATGAAAGATAAAAAAACAGTCTGGGGGGGGGGCAACTAGAAAAAATATAATCCTAATCGGAGG
>CANQOV010000048.1 GCA_947625575.1 uncultured Bacilli bacterium
CTTTAAAAAAGATACTGGTAGAAAGGAACAATTAAGTTTATTTTCATGAAAAAAGATTATAATATTTATATCTATAACGATACCTTTATAAGTCTTCTTACTCTAATGCTTTACTTACTAGATAATAAAATTATTCCAAAAGATATTCGAAATACTTTTTATAACCCCAATCTTTTTAATAATACTATTAATCTAAATATTCCGGACAAGGAAAATATTATCAACATCTATTTAGAAAAGTTTAGTAAAAATATTTTTAGTACTTTATATTTCTGTTTTATCTCCAATCATGAAAATAAAGAAATATTAATGTATTACTTCCTAGTTCACTCTCTTCAATATAAAGATAAAATATTTTACATGCGCAATCTAAAAAGTGTTTCCACTATCTTAAAAATTACCAAATATGTTAAAAATGAGAATCATAAAATGAAAGGATTCTTACGTTTTCAAGAATTAAAAAACCATATTTTATATGCGAAAATGGCTCCCGAAAATGATATTATCTTTATTCTTTCTAAACATTTTGCTACGCGTTTAAAAAACGAATACTGGATTATTGAAGACGTCCCACGTGGTATTTATAGTATCTATGATAAAAAAGATTATTACTTAGTAAGTAAAGAAGAATTTACTCCCTTAAAATTAGAATTTAGTGATGAAGAACTAGAAATGAAAGATTTATGGCAAAAGTTTTATGACACTATTGGTATCAAAGAAAGAAAAAATGATAGATGTCGTATGAACTTTATGCCTAAAAAATATTGGAAATATATTATAGAAATGGAAGGTACTTATGAAAAAAATAGTTAACAGTAAAGATTTACAAACCAAAATGCAAGAAGCCATCAACTTATTATGTGGAACGGTAAAAACTACTTTAGGTCCTAAAGGTAGTAATATCATTATTGACCACTCCTCTTTTACACCCTTTATAACTAATGACGGTGTCACTATCGCCGAGAATATTGCCAGTGATGACCCTATAATCAATACCATACTAGAACTAGCTAAAGAAGCATCCATTAAAACTAACGAAACCGTGGGCGATGGAACCACCACTACTTTAGTTTTATTAGAAAGTATTTTTAATGAAGGTTTAAAATTAATTCAAGATGGTTTAAATCCTATCATTTTAAAAAAAGAATTACTAAGTTCTTTAAATACGATTATTCCTCTAATTAAATATAAATCCCACTTACCTAATAATAACGAATTATCCTCTATTGCATCTATCTCTGCTAATTCGAAAGATATTGGGAAAATAATAACTGATGCCTTCTTAAAAGTAAAAAATAAAAGTGCTATTTTAGTTAAAGAAGGATGTAATGAAGAAACCACTATTAATTATCTTAAAGGTTATTCTATTGATACTTTAATACCTAATTCCTACTTCTTTAAAGACCAAGATACCATTAATCTTACTAATTCTAAAATTCTTATAACTAATAATTACTTAAGTAATATTGAAGAAATCGCGGAAATTTTAAATAATCTCATGACTGATAAAACTCCCCTATTAATTGTTGCTGATGATTATAGTGATAACTTTACCAATGATATTATTGCTCTAAGCATTCAAGAAAACCTAAATATAATTTTACTTAAAGCTAGTAATTATGGTACTGAAAAACTAACTACTTTAAATGATTTAGCTTTAATTAATAATTCTAAAGTAACTGATACCTATTCTTATAAAGATTTAGGGATTATCAAAGAAGTAAAAATTTCCAAAGATACTACTACTTTCTATTTTACTTTAAATTCTAAAATTAAAGACAAAATTAAAGAATTAAAAACGTTAAAAACTTCTAGTGATTTAGATAAAGACTTTTTAAATAAACGTTTAGCTATGTTAAATACCGGTTTAATAGAAATCCTAGTTGGTGATAAAACTATCACGGCGCGAAGAGAAAAGAAAATGCGTTATGACGATGCCCTATGTGCTATTGCCACAGCAACGAAAGGCGTTTCTTTAGGTAGTGGGATAACTCTTTATCAAATTAGCGAAGAATTACAACCTAAAACTAACGCAGATAAAATTCTTATCAATGCTTTAAAAGTTCCTTTCAAAGAAATTATGTATAACTCAGGATTAGATAGTACCAAAATCATAAATGAGATTAAAAATAGTAATTATCAAAAAATATATAATGTTGTAACTGAAAAATATGAAGACGTTAATTCCACTACTATACTCGACCCTACCGAAGTTATAATTAATTCCTTAACTTACGCTATATCTATTGCTAGTATGTTACTTACTACTACCTCTCTAGTCATAAATGAATACCCAAATAACTTAAGTAAAGTAAATGATTATAACGAGTTGTAATCTCAAAATATCTAGTTTATAATTAGTTTAGGTGGTTTTATGAAAGTTTTACTATATTCTCATAAAAATGATATTGATGGTATTGGTTGTTTAGTTTTAGCGAAACTTGCTTTTAAAGATTTAGATTATTTTCTTTTACCCAATGTTAAAGAATTAGAAGAACTAGTAAGAACGCATTTAGAAACTAACTATCTTACAAATTATGATCAAATATTTATAACTGATCTAGCTTTAAACGAACCCGCTTTATCTTTACTTGCTGATTCTTCCTTTAAAGATAAAACTCAAATCTTGGATCATCACCAATATGCTATTAATGAAAACCTAAATCGTTTCCCTTTTACTTTTATTGAAGAAGTAAAAAACGGTAAGAAAAGATGTGCTACCGAAATATTTTATGAATATTTAGTTAATAATAACTACCTTAAACCTAGTGAATCCCTAAATCATTTTACTGAACTTACTCGCTTAGAAGATACCTGGGATTGGAAACAAGATAAAAATATTGGTATTAAAGCTCATGATTTAGCTATTTTATTTAACGCTATTGGTATCGATAAATATATTAATGTTTGCTTAGAAAAATTAAATCAAAATAGTTTTAATTTTACTAAAGAAGAAAATCAAATCATTCAAAATAAAAAAGATGAGTATAATAAAAACCTTAAAAATATTCTTACCGAAACTGAGTATTTCATAGATAAATTTGGCAATAAATATGGTATCGTTTATGCTGATTATGAATATCGCAATGAACTTGCGGAGTTTATAGTAAAAATAGGGAACCCCGAAAACATAAAATATTTAATCGTCACCGCTTTAGATAAAGGGGAATATGGTCAAAAATCTTATCGTTCTATCGATAGTACTTGCGATGTTAATAAAATTGCGTCTAATTATGGTGGAGGCGGACACCTTAACGCCGCCGCGGTAAATATAACTAAAGAACAAAAAGAAAAAGCCTTAACTTTAACTCGTAAAGAAGGCTTAAAATATTTAGCTGAAAGCAAATTTGATTAAGTAAATATTTCCCACAAAAGTTGATAATTCAACTTTTTTTATTTTATTAATAATTCACACTTGATATCACTATCTAGTAGCTCTTTAAATTTTACACCATCTTCTTTACTACCAACTATACTTCCATAATGAGTAGGAATAACGAGTTTTGGTTTAATTACATTTATAAACTCCGCCGCTTCTTTATAATCCATGGTAAAAGTTCCACCGATAGGGATTAAAGCTATATCACACTTGATATTTTTGTTTTCAGATAAAGCATCTGTATCACCCGAAATATAAATAATTTCTCCTTCAATATTAAAAATATAACCTACATAACCTTTACTTTTTGGGTGAAAACTTTTATTAACATTATAACTAGGTACTGTTCTAAAAGATAAATTTAAAATATTATAAGAATTATTAACATCTACTAATAAAACATTAGCAAAATCTTTTACTAAATCTTTCATACATCTAGGTACAATTATATAACTATCACTTTTCATAATCTTGTCTAAAGACTCTCTATCAAAATGGTCGTAATGGTCGTGGGTTATAAAAACTAAATCTGCATCATGACTTTCCTCTTCTATCCTAAAAGGATCTACATATATTACTAAATCGCTTTTAATCTTGATACTACTTTGTGTATTAATACTTATTTCATTCATATCTTTCACCAATTATATTTTATCATAATTATATCCTTATGTTTATTTTTTTACTAAATTTAAATAAAAATCAAAAAATTCAATAATACTTATTTCTAGTGCAGAACAAATTTCTATTAACGTATTTACTCTTGTTCCACTAACTCCTCTTTCTATTCTACTATAATGTTTAGAATCAATATTCGCAAATTCAGCAACTTTATCTTGGGTTAATCCTTTCTGTTTTCTAATTACTCTTAAAGTTTCTCCGATATTTTTCCTAAAATTCGTCATTTTTGCGGTCCCCCTTTCTGATTTTATATAGTAATATAAATATCCGGAAAAAGCAATTATATAAAGAAAAGGTGATTAGCAATGAATAATGAAATTGATACGAGAGCATTAATCTATGATAATTTAGAAAGCGAATACTTTGAACAAAATTGTTCATTCTTTTGTGATGATGATTCTCCGATAAAATTAATAATGCGAAATTTTAACACTATACCTAAATGGAGTATTTACAACCAAACAAACTTCATCGAAAGTATTTTTATGGGATGTGAAGTTCCACTTATTATATTATTTAAAGACCCAACCGATTCCTATAAACATATCATAGTTGATGGATATAACCGAGTTAAAACTATTCAAGATTTTTTAAATGGAGACTTAAGACTTAATAAAAAGGGCATTGAAAAATTAGAATTTTTAAAAGAAAAAACATTCGAAGAATTAGATGAAGAAGTACGAAATTATTTTAAAAGTCGTGGCATTCAATTATTAATATTTTCTTACCACAATAAAAATGTCCATCATGAATTAACCGAATTAGAAACAGAAACTATTTTAAAACTTTTATATACTCGATTTAACTCTGGAACTAAACTAAAAAATGAAGAAATTCAAAAAGCTAACTATAATGATGATGAAATCACGAAAAATATTATGTTACAAATTAAAACAAATCCCACTTTTTTAGAAGCTTTAAAAAGTATTTACTTTACTCCTATAAAAAATACTAAAACATTCATAGAAAGTACTTTAATGTATTGTCGACTTGCTATTACCTCTTGCTACGCTCCATTAGAAGATTTTTGTAAAAGTCACTCGATTACCAAACAAATAGATAATTTTTATACAAATTATACTATTGAATACGACAAAGATAATATTTTTAAATTTTTCTGTGATTTAGTATACTGCTTACATGAAATTGTAAAACAAGATTACTGGAAAAGCTATCCTGAATTACATAATCGATATTTTACACTAATTTGTTACTGGTTATATTTCCAAATAAAAAAGTATAATCTTATTATTAATAATAATTTTAGTTGGAAAAATTTTATAAATTATTTTGGGAAAAAAGAACAACAAGAAAAATTCTTTTCTTCTTATAGAACTCCTTTAATTTTAAAATATAAAGAAGTAATTAAATATATACAAGAAAACTATAATATAGATTTAAATGAATATATAATTAAAACTAAAGAAAGTAAAAATAAAAATTTAATTAAAAGCTTTGATGATCTTCCAAAATATAATTTTCAATTACCAAGAAATAATGTAAATATTGCCGGTTTATTAAGTAATTTAGAAGAAAATAAATATATTTTACGACCTTCTTATCAAAGAAGAGAAATAAACGATCTAAAATATTCATCCAATATAATTGAATCAGCTTTATTAAATATAAATATACCTGATATATTAGTATATAAATACAAACAAAATAATGATTATATCTTCGAGGTTATCGACGGCCAACAACGATGTTGGAGCTTCATCTCGTACCTAAAAAGGACTTATCATAATGCTTTAGGAGAAATAACTAAATCTGAAAAAGATAACTTTGCTCTAACTGGACTAACTATTTTATCTGAACTTAATAATAAAAAAGTTGATGCTATAAAAAAAGCTAATAATCTTTCTAATGAAAATATCAATAAAATATTAAGTGCTAAAACTAGAATAGTAATTCTTAAAGATGAAAATAATCCCTATTTTTCAGTTAAAGACTATTTTACAAGAATTAATAAAACAATTGCTCCCCTACCTAAAACATCTTTTGCTTATTGGAATGTTACATATGATAATATATTAATGAAAAAAGCTAATGATATCGCCGCCAAATATCAAGGTGATGTCTTACCTAAACCAAATAAAAAATATACTCCACAACAATATGTTGTTTCACTTGCTTATTTATTTTTCAATAATAAAAAAGATTTAACTTCTTTTAGCCTTAGTCAAATAAACAACTGGCTCTTTAACTTTGAAAAAATTAAAGCTAAAAAATTAAACATTAATGAAGATAATGATATTGAAAATATAAGAAAAAATTATAAAAATGCTTTTGATAAAGTTGATATTTTCTTAAATAAATTATCAATCTGGTTAAATTCTCTACATAAAACTATCAATGAATTAATAAATTATAAATATAAATACCCTTTCTACACTTTACTTTGTTTATATTACTTTTTAGGATATGCAGATGAAACAGACATAACTAATAATTCAACCAATATTTATAATATTATATCGTCTTTCTTTAATAGTAAAAAAATAACTGGTCTAAAAACTAAAGAAGACCTAGATATCGTTAAAGAATATATTGAATTATTATCACCAAATTTTCAAAGACTTAAAGAAAAAAATGCTTTTAACACAAAATTACTAGAACAAATTAAAAAATATGAAAAATTAAACTCTTAATCCTAGTTATAAATTAATAATATTACGTTAATACTAAAAATGGTGATTATATATGCCTAATATCCATAGTAATATATCTTTTGGTTTAGTAAATATTCCCATAATTATGAATCCAGTTATTAGAAATAATGATACTTCTTTTAATCAACTACATAAAAAATGTTTAAATCGTATTGAATATATTAAATACTGTCCTCATTGTAAAGATGAAGTTAAAGAAAAAGATATTATTAAAGGTTACGAATATGAAAAAGATAAATA
>CANQOV010000049.1 GCA_947625575.1 uncultured Bacilli bacterium
TCATATTTTCACCATTCTTAAATTATTTTATCAAAAAAAAGACTCTTTGAATATTATTCATAAAAAAAATATCTAAATTTAACATATTTAGACATTTTTTAAAAGATTATTTACTAAATTAGATTCATATTTATTAGGTAAGAAATTAATTTTAAGAATCAAAAAGTAACCCCTTCCCAAGATGGGTGAACAGTGGCATCTGGTTTATTGGCTGGACAAGACATAAACATATTAGTTGTAGTAGCTTGATCATTATGAATAAAATTTGAACCATAAGTTATTTTTATTAAGCTATTATCGCCAAAAAACATTTGACTCATTTTTTTTACACTGCTTGTATCAAAACGACTTAAATCTAATTCTTGGATTTGACGCATTGCCATAAACATACTACTCATATCTATTACACTACTTGTATCAAAATTTTCTCCTAAAGTTAATTTTGTTAAATTGCTCATTCCACTAAACATATCACTCATATCTGTTACACTACTCGTATTAAAATTACTTAAATCTAATTTTTGGAGACTGCTCATTCCAGAAAACATATGATTCATATTTGTTACACTACTGGTATCAAAGTTTTCTCCTAATGTAAGAGTTGTTAAATTGCTCATTTCGTAAAACATATTATCCATATATATTACACTACTGGTATAAAAATTATCTCCTAAAGTTAAACTTGTTATGTTGCTCATTCCATAAAACATATAACTCATTTTTGTTACACTACTTGTATCAAAACCACTTAAATCTAATTCTTGTAGATTGCTCATTCCTCGAAACATATTATTCATAATTGTTATACTACTAGTATCTAGGTTTTCTATTCCGTCTATTTCAGTTACATTTGTAAAATTATAAAATAAATAAATACCACTGCTTAATTTTATTCCTCCTTCTCCTTGTAAATATCCTATACAATTCGTATCTTCTGCTTCACATACTACATAACTTTGAATAGCATCAGTATTTCCATCACCTTCATTAAATGGGCCATATACTGTTTGACCATCTATTCCTTCTTTCTTACTTTTCTTTGTTTCTATTACGATCTTGGTTAATTTATCTTTGTAATTCCACATTCCTCTTGTATCGGAAGGAGAAATTGTTCTTAATGTCCCACTATTAGCAAATTGGTCTACTTTATATTCAGCACTTAAGGTTATTTTTCCTTTCCAATGAGCATTTTGAGTATCTCCTTGTAATGGAGTTTCTTGATCCATATATAATAATAAATAATAATCTTTTACTTCATTAGCTTTTAATGTAAAACTCTTTAAGCTATAAGCGTGTAAAGCATCTTTTATTACTTTATTAGCATCATTATTTGGATTACCTGTTAATTTGAAACTTTTATTTAATTTTTTATGATAATCAGTTTCATAAAGAATAGCATCTATCCATTGATCATCTAGTTGTTTATCAGCATTAGCATTTAAACTTTCTAAGTTTATTGTTGCACTTGCTAGGCTACTACACTGATTTGTTATTGTAAAATGATATGGTGTTGCACTAGACAAAAAACTTTCTAATTCATCATCTTCTAATGGATAAGTTTTATCAAGAGTTATATCATTTTCTCCAGTAAAATCAATGCTAAAACAATCAGTATTAACAACGTTTACTCCTGTTTGTTCTCTCGTTAATCTCCAATATGCATATGTTAAACCTAGAGTTAATACTATTGCTCCTAGTACTCCTAAAGTTATTAACAAATATGTTTTGTTATTTTTCTTTTGTTTTTCCATATAAATAATTCCTCCTCTATGATAATTAAATAATAACATACCCCCCCCCCTAAGTTGTCAAGTCTTTTTCTTTCCATCTTGTCAATCTCTTTACACTATAGTATTCCCTACTTTTATAAATTTAATACTATATGACATGTTTTGTCATATTTAATATATCATATATATTTTAAAATGTTAATTAAAAAAGAAGACTTTTTACATCTTCTTTAATTGTTAATATTCAACGTCTTGCCAAGTGGAAGTATTTGGTTTATTTGCTTGGCATAGATTTTCAGAACTAAGTCCAAACATCTGATATGTTTCACATGCTGGATTATGAACAAAATTTGGACCATAAGTTATATTTGTTAAAGCAGCTCCAGCAAACATATATTTCATATTCACTACTTTATTTGTATCAAAATTACTTAGATCTAAAGTTGTTAAACCTGTTGTATTAAACATTCCTTCCATATCATCTACATTACTAGTATTAAGTGTTTGCAAATTTAATTCTTGAAGATTTGAAGTACGTTCAAACATATAACCCATTGTTTCTACATTTCTAGTATCTAAGCCAGTTAAATCTAATCTAGTATATGAACTATTAGAGAATAACCAAGACATATCTTCAACATTTTGGGTATTAAATTTACTTAAATCAATTTCACTTATATTACTCATATCTGAAAACATACTATACATTTTTATAACATTAGAAGTATCAATGTTTACAAAATTAATAGCTGAAGAAGTATTTCCTAAAAATATTCTACTTGAATCTTTAGGAAATACAAAATTTTTAATAGTTAAAACATTTGCTCCTGGAAAGAATCTTTCTAAAGAAGTGACATTACTAAAATCAGAATTTTCTAAATCAATTGTTATTTCGCCATCATTTATTATAATATCTTCAAAGAAACTATCAGCATTTGTTGGAAATTTAACATTAGTTGCTATAATATTGTTTATTTTTGCCGAAGTATTTTCACAATCTTTAGAATTGCAAAAAATATAAAATTTTTCTAAATCTTCAATATTTTTTAAATTTCTAAAATCAGTATTATTCATATTTAAAGTACTAATTGTTGCTCCACCGAACATACCTTTAATTGAAGTTTTCTTTGAAAAATCAATACCAGTTATATCAACATTAGTTGCTTGAATTCCATTAAACATATTCTCAGCATTATCAAAAGAAGATTTTTTTATTGTCAAATTTTCAACATTCAATCCATCGAATACACCTTCTGTTTCAATAGGGAATTTTATATTTTCCATATTTAAATTAGTAATTTGAGAATTTTCAAATATTTTTTGATTAGAATTGCTTAAATCTAAATCAGTTATTACTACATTGTTAGCATTTATATCAGAAAATATTTTACTAGTGCCAAATTCACTAACATCAATATTTTTAAGTATTAATTTATTTAATGAGCTTTCAATAAAACCAGTTATTGACGCAATACCCAAATCACCAAAATATGAATAAAATTTCCAATTACTTAAATTCAATTCTTGAAGATTTGGCATAAAATTGAACATATGTTCCATAATTGTTACACTACTGGTATCAAAACTACTTAAATCCAAAGTTCTAACGTTTTGCAAACTATCAAACATATAACTCATATTTTCTACATTTTTAGTATTAAAGTTACTCAAATCAAGTTCTTGTATATTAGGTATATTATAAAACATATAACTCATGTTGGTTACATTTTTAGTATTAAAATGGCTTAAATCTAATGTTTGGAAATTTGTTTCAGCAAACATATAACTCATATCTGTTACATTACTAGTATTAAAACCGCTTAAATCTATTTCATTTAAAGGATTACTATTAAACATACCTTTCATAGTTTTTACATTACTTGTATCAAAATAACTTAAATCAAGATTTAGTGTTCCAAAATCACTAAATAAATATTCCATATTTTCTACTTTATGTGTATCAAAATTGGTTATATCTATTTTATTGATTCTAGAACCGCTAAACATATGACTCATATTTGTAACATTACTTGTATCAAAATAACTTAAATCTAACTCAGGAATAGTTACATAATCAAACATATGACTCATATTTGTTACTTCACTAGTATCTAAATATTCCATTCCATCTATTTCTGTTAAAGCATAAAAATCAGCAAATAATCCTGAACTATCAGGATTTAATTTTATTCCTCCTTCTCCTTGTAAATATCCAGTACAACCATCTTTATTATTACAGATTACATAACTTTTTACTGGGTTGTCATCTGTTCCTTCATCAAATGGGCCATATAATGTTTCAACTTCACTTGCTACTTTTTCGCTTATAGATGGTTCAATTACTATTTTTCTTATACTTTCTCGATATTGCCACATTCCACTATAATCTTTTTCTTGTAAATTTCCTTCTTCATCAATTTGATTATTTAGTTTTCTTAGAATTCCACTATTAGTAAATCTATTTTGTTTATAATCAGCACTTAAGGTTATTTTTCCTTGCCAACTTGCATTTGTTGTTTCATTGTTTAATGGAATTTCTGGATCTAAATATAATAGTAAATTATATTCCTTAGTTTCATTAGCTTTTAATGTAAATCTTTTTAGAATATAGGCATGTAAGGCATCAACCACAACTTTATTTTCATCATTATTTGGATTGCCTGTTAATTTAGTACTTCTATTTAATTTTTCATGATAATCATCTTGATATAGAATAGCATCTATCCATTCATCTGATAATTGTTTTTCTCCTTCAGCATTTATACTTTCTAAATTTATTGTGGCTGTTGCTAAGCTACTACATTTATTTGTTATTGTAAAATGATATGGGGTTTCACTAGCTAGAAAACTTTCTAATTCTTCTTCTTTTAGTGGATGAGCATCATTTATAGTTATATCATTTTTGCCTGTAAATTCTATATTAAAACAATCTGCACCAACAATATTTTCTTCTGTTTGTTCAGCAGTAATTCGCCAATAAGCAAATGTACTTCCAAATAATATTACTATAATACTTAATATTCCTATTGTTATTAATAAATATATTTTCTTTTTATTCTTTATATCTTTCATATATAAATCTCACCTTAATAAAGGTATCATAAACTCACCCGCTTATGCTATCTAAAAAGTTAGTTTTTTACACTTTTTTTGACAATTATTATCTATTTTTGTAATTTTATTTTATGTTATATCTTGGCATATTAAATAAAGAAAAAAGAATAGCTTAACTATTCTAATCAAAAGGTTACACCTTCCCAAGATGGGTGAACAGTGGCATCTGGTTTATTGGCTGGACAAGACATAAACATATTAGTTGTAGTAGCTTGATCATTATGAATAAAATTTGAACCATAAGTTATTTTTATTAAGCTATTATTGCCAAAAAACATTTGACTCATTTTTTTTACACTGCTTGTATCAAAACTACTTAAATCTAATTCTTTTAGACTACTCATTCCTGAAAACATATTATTCATAAGTGTTACACTACTGGTACTAAAATTTTCTCCGAAAGTTAAACTTGTTAAGTTGCTCATTCCACTAAACATAGAACTCATATCTGTTACACTACTTGTATCAAAAGTTTCTCCGAAAGTTAAACTTGTTAAGTTGCTCATTCCACTAAACATAGAACTCATATTTGTTACACTACTGGTATCAAAACCGCTTAAATCTAATTCTTTGAGACTACTCATTCCTGAAAACATACCATTCATATTTGTTACACCACTAGTATCAAAATCGTCTCCGAAAGTTAAGTCTTGCAAATTACTCATTCCGTTAAACATATTATTCATAAGTGTTACACTACTAGTATCAAAACTACTTAAATCTAATTTTTGTAGACTGCTCATTTCTCTAAACATAGAACTCATAGCTGTTACACTACCAGTATCAAAATTACTTAAATCTAATTCTTGTATCTGACGACAATTATAAAACATATAACTCATAGTTGTTACACTTCTAGTATCAAAATTTTCACCAAAGTTTAAGGTTTGTAAATTACTCATATTTGCAAACATAGATATCATATCTGTTACACTACTGGTGTCAAAGCTACTTAAATCTAATTCTTGTAATTGACTACAATTATAAAACATATTATTCATATTTGTTACACTACTCGTATATAGATTTTCTATTCCTTCTATTTCAGTTACATTTTTAAATTTAGCAAATAAATTTGAACTATCTGTATTTAATTTTATTCCTCCATCTCCTTGTAAATATCCTATACAATTTGTATCTTCTGCTTCACATACAACATAACTTTGAATGGCATCAGTACTTCCATCACCTTCATTAAATGGTCCATATACTGTTTGACCATCTATTCCTTCTTTATTACTTTTCTTTGTTTCTATTACTATCTTGATTAATTTATCTTTATAATTCCACATTCCATTTGTATCAGAAGAAGAAATTGTTCTTAATGTTCCACTATTAGCAAATTGATCTACTTTATATTCAGCACTTAAAGTTATTTTTCCTTTCCAAGTGGCATTTTGAGTATCTTCCCTTAATGGAGTTTCTTGGTCCATATATAGTAATAAATAATAATTTTTTACTTCATTTGCTTTTAAGGTAAAGTTTTTTAAACTATAAGCGTGTAAAGCATCTTTTATTACTTTATTAGCATCATTATTGGGATTACCTGTTAATTTTTTGCTTTTATTTAATTTCCTATGATAATCTGTTTCATAAAGAATTGCATCTATCCATTCATCATCTAGTTGCTTATCTGCATTAGCATCGAAACTTTCTAAGTTTATTGTTGCACTTGCTAGGCTACTACACTGATTTGTTATTGTAAAATGATATGGTGTTGCACTTCCTAAAAAACTTTCTAATTCAGCATCATCTAAAGGAAAAGCATTAGTTAAAGTTATATCATTTTCTCCAGTAAATTCAATATTAAAACAATCAGTATTAACAACATTTACTCCTGTTTGTTCTTTCGTTAATTTCCAATAAGCATAAGTTAAACCTAGAGTTAATACTATTGCTCCTAGTACTCCTAATACAATGAGTGCGTATGTTTTGTTATTGTTTTTTCTCTCTTTCATAAAATATAGTCCTTCCTATCATAATTAAATTCTAACATACCCCCCCCCCTAAGTTGTCAAGTTAAAAAAGAAGATTTTTTACATCTTCTTGACATTAAATATTTTTATAATAAA
>CANQOV010000050.1 GCA_947625575.1 uncultured Bacilli bacterium
TAAGTTAAGTGTTACTTATGATGATATTGAAGTAGAGGAGTAAAAATGAAAAAAATTATTTTAATTTTATTAATGTTATGCTTAACAGGCTGTCAACAAAAAGATGTCCAAATAACTGTAAATAGTTTGCAAAATATTGAAACCCATGCTTATTTATCTTATAATAATGAACAATTATTAGTTAAATTAACCAATTATACTAATAGTAGTGAAAGTTTAGTTGTTAAAGCATCTTTAGATTATAAAGATGATAGTTATGATGAAGAATTAGAGTGGAAAGATTTAGCCAAAGATGAAACTACTGTATTATTTCTAAATTTAGATGTTTATGAAAAAGAAGATTTAAGAGCTATAACCATTGATGTTTCAGAAAGTGAAGAAAAATTTGATTTTGAAGAAAGAGATGTTTTAAACAATTTAACTACATCATATCAAGTTTTTGATGATTTAACTGTTGATGTTACTTTAAATAACCAAATTAAATCAGATATCGATGAAGTACTAGCAAACGTTGTTTTCTTTAAAGATAATATTCCTGTTTATGCTACTAAAATAGATGCTTTAGAATTTGATGAATCATTTACTGCTGCCATTGATTATCCTAAAGATAATGGCAATGCCATTAGTTGTGATGATATAAATATTTATATTGAAGATGTTATAGTTGATTTTGATATTGAAGATGAAAAAAATACCATAGAAAGTAGTGATGAATAATGAAAATAGATTCTGTTGAACTTCAAAAAATTGCCGTTAGGCAAAGCCAATATCCTAATGCTGATAAGCCCGAATTTTTATTAGTTGGAAGAAGTAATGTTGGTAAATCAAGTTTTATAAATGCTTTAATAGGACGTAAAAATTTTGCTAGAACATCTAGTAAACCTGGAAAAACTCAAACATTAAATTTTTACTTAGTTAATAATGCTTTTTATTTAATTGATGTTCCAGGTTATGGTTATTCAAATGTTTCTAAAGAAAAAAATCACAAAATGGGTTTAATGATTGAAGAATACATTAAAAGTAGAGGAAATCTTAGCCATGTCTTTTTACTTATTGACTATCGTCATAAACCAAGTGAAGATGATATTTTAATGTATAATTATTTAAAATATTATAATTTAGATACCACCATTATTGCTACTAAATACGATAAAGTAGGTGCAACATCCAGAGTAAGTCAAGATAAAATAATTTGTGAAACACTTAAATTAGAAGACAAATCCTTTATTCAATTTTCTTCAACAACTAAAAAAGGTAAAGAAGAAATATATAAAATAATACAAAAAAATTTAGAAAATGATGAAAATGCTATATAAAATAGCAGATATTTAAATATTTTTATGATATAATATTTTTGGAATAGGAGTGTGCATAATGAAAAAAATATTATTATTGTTTACTTTTTTCTTTTTCATTCCTATAATCAAAGCTGATGTTTTAGCTAATTATCAATATCTTGATAAAGGTATTGTTAATATTCAAAAAGATAATAAAGCAAATTTAACACTTGATTTATTAGCAAATAAAGAAACTGATTGGGGAGAAGTTGAAGATACCAATATAGAGAATATCTGTGGTTCACCTAATTTAAGAAAACCTTTAAAATTTATTGGAACAATAGTAACTGTTTTAAAAGTTGCCATACCTATTTTAATTGTTGTTTTAGGTATTGTTGATTTATTAAAAGCTATTCCTAGTTCAAAAGATAATCGAATAATGGTTGCTGTTAAATCAATAGGGGTAAGGTTTATAGCTGGTGTTTTTATCTTTTTTATTCCAGGAATTGTTCAATTAATTCTTGATTGGGTTAATGAATGGTCTAATTATAGTAATTCTTGGTGTTGTTGTACTCAGTGTATATTAGATTCAGGAAATTGTGATGTTAATTCTTGTAGTAGTGATTCATGTAAAATAGGAGGAATGAATTAATGAAAAAAATTATGATATTACTAATGGTTTTAGTATGTTTTATTGGCCTTAGAAATGTTAATGCTGAAAATATTTATCGGCAAAATTCTAATGGTGATTATACTTTTTGTGTTAATGATAGTTGTGAAACTGTTTCAGCAGGTTCTAATTTTGGAACTATGTCAGGAGATAAAATTATTAGAAATGGGGTAGTATATACTAAAGAAGGTAGTGAAACAACTACTTCAAATGATAATGGACCTTGTTCACGTTTAAAATCTCCATTAAAATTTATAGGTTATATTTTATTAATTGTTAAAATTATTATTCCTTTAATTTTAATTGTTTTTGGAATTATTGATTTATTCAAAGCTGTAACTGGTGGAAAAGATGGTGAAATTGCTAAATCATTAAAATCATTTGTATTTAGATTAATTGGTGGAGTAGCTATATTTTTTGTTCCTACTATTGTAAGTTTTATCTTTTCTTTAGTTGATGGTTTTGATTCAGTAGAATCAGAATATAATTTATGTCAACAATGTATTTTAAATGTTAGTAGATGTAATTAAAAATGAACTACTTTCTTTTTTTTTAACTTGATGTTAAAATTATTTAAAAGGAGGAAAAAATATGAAAAAGATAATATTAATATTGTTATTGTTTTTCTTATTTGTTCCTTTTAATGTTAAAGCTTATAATGCTAAAGATGCTGCTATTAAAATGAATGATTACATTGAAAATGCTATTAACAATAATAATTGGAAAATAACTTATTCTAATCAAGATAATGATTATTTTTCAGTTCAAATAAATATTGGTGATATAAATAGTAATGAAGATTTAAGTGAGGTTATGAATAAAATTCCTAATACTTTACTAAATAAAAATATATATAAATCTACGGTTACTTTATTAGGGTGTAAAAGTAAAGATAAATGTGATGATAATAATTTTGACTATACAATGAACTTAAGGGTAAATAAAGAAGATACTACTATTTATTTGTTATCAACTTCTCTTGTAACTAAAAGCACTTATGATGGCTTTAAAAATGCTGAAAAAGTAATGTATATTATTAGTACTAATCAAAAAGGTTTTGCAGGAGATGTAACAAAAGAAGGAAGTTATGTTAGGAAAATAGGTGTTGAAGAAAATTATGATAAAACAATAGGAAGAATTGGCAATCCTAAAGTTATAAAGCAAAATACTTCTTTAAAAGTACCGGATAAAAACGATAGTTTTTGGGATGATGCTGGAAACAATAAATGTTATTATTTTGTATTTGATTATAGTACTTTATCTAATAGTGACTATGTAAGATATAAAATTACCGATCGAGAAGATGCTTTAAATTATATTTATTGGGGAAATGATCCAACATATACATTAGCTAGCCATTTAATTGAAGATTTTAATAGTCCTGGTAAAGGTATTTTTGGCGTATCTAAAAATAATTATTATGCAATATGTGATTTATATGGCGAAACTTTGACTTTTAAGTATATGGATGATGCCAAAATAAAAGCATATAATGAGCAACAACAACAAGAAGCTAATCAGCAAAATGGTGAAGATTCTGCAGAAGTAATGACCGAAGAAGAACGAGAAGAATTAGGAAATGCCATTGCAGCTAATAATGGTAAATGGGATCCAGAATCTTTATGTGGTGAAGATAACGAAAATTGTAATGTAGATATAACAGCTTTTTGTACTAATCCTTATTCTGCACGAACTTTAAAATTTATTGGCTTAATTATTACAATAGCTAAAATTTTAGTGCCTGCAATAATTATTATTTTAGGTTTTATTGATTTAACCAAAATAATAATTTCTGGTAAAGTAGAAGAAGCTAGAAAACAAGCTACTAATATTGGTAAAAGAATAGGAATTGGCATAATAATTTTTGTTTTACCAACAATTTTAATTACTATTTATAATGTTGCTTATAGTATAGTAAATGATACTGAAGAAATAACTGATGGTAAACTAAATATTCCTGAAAATTTTAAAAATTGTGTAGGTTGTATTTTAGATGCAACTAATAATGAAGCTTGTATTGCTGACAATTCTCTATATGAAAAATTTAAAGAAGATAATAGTGGTATAGGTGAAGATGAGGGTGGATCATCAGGTGTAGGTAGTAGTCAATATGGTAATTTTGAAGGATTAGATGAAGGCTATGAAGATTTAACTTCTGGTAATCTAGCTCAAAGGGGAAATACTCAAATAAAATTTGATAAATCAATAATTGTTTTAACTAAAAATTATGTTAATCATGCTAAAATAAATGCTAATGTTGCTAATTTAAAGTGGAGTTCTTCTAATAAAAATATTGTAACGGTAAATTCTAAAGGTGAAGTTACTGCTAAAAAAAATGGTAGTGCCACTATAACTGCTACAGCTAAAGATGGTTCTACAGCTAAGATTAAAGTAAAAGTTATTAAAAGAGCTGTTTATTTAGGAAATACTAAATGGAAGTTGGAAAAAGGTGATTATACCAAAGAAGAAAAAGAATCATATATCAATTTAGCTGATGAATTATGTCATTCTAGATGGTTTAGTAGTAATCCATCAAAATATACATTTTGTCCAGCTGAAACCTTATCTTATTATACTGGTACAGATAAAGGAAATTTAACTAAACATTACATGAAGAAAAAACAAGGTTTAAGTGCCACTAATTATGTAGTTTTTCTATCATCAGCTAAGCAAACAATAACTTTACTTCAAAAAAATACTAATGGTAAATGGAAAGTTTTAAAATCTGGACAAACATCAACAGGAAAAACAAATAATGTTAATCACTATCGTCATGATTTTTGGTTAGGAGCAATGTATAAAGAAGGTGGTTTAGGTATTACTTTTCAACAATTTTGCAAATATGCTGGAAGACATTGTAATTTTGCAAATGGGGTATGTGATGATTGGTATGCTTCAAGAGCTATTCACCTTGGAGGAGAGCTAGGTTATCCTCATAGTGCAGGTTGTGGAAGAATAACTGCTTCCTTTAGAGACTTTTTATATAAGCATTTAAAAAATCAATATGGAACCAGAATTATATATTATTAAAGATTTAAGAAATTAGTTAAATGTATTGTTTAACTTTTTTAAATGTGTTATTATTAATACGACAATAAATGTCGTATAGTATTAAAATTAATAAAGTAGGGAATACTATAGTGTAAAGAGGTTGACATGTAGAAATGAAAAAGGCTTGACAAATTGGGGGGGGGGGTATGCTATGATTTAATTATGATAGAAAGGATAAAACTATGGAAAAAAGTAAAAATGAAAATAAGATAATATTATTTACAACCTTAGGAATAATAGGAGCAATCATAATTGTGTTAGGTGCAACATATGCTTATTGGAGATTAACGAAAGAACAAACAGGAGTAAACGTTGTTAATTCAGCTTGTTTAGATGTAAGCATTGAAAAAGAACAAGATGATATTTTATTAAATAAAGCCTATCCGATAAGTGATGAAGAAGGTTTAAAATTAACACCTTATAAATTTGTTATAACAAATAAATGTGATAGTCCTGCTTATTATAATATAGGATTGGAAATGTTAGAGGAAACAGATTTAAGTAGTGATTATGTAAAATATTCATTAAGTGAATTAGAATTAGATTATGATTATGAATTAGAAGCAGAGGTTCTTGCTAGTAATTATTTTTACATTGAAGATGCTGTATTTGCAACTAAAACAATGGATGTTTGTCAAGCAATGACAGAAATGATGGTTTCTGATGGTTATCAAATACTAGAAGAATGTCACGAAGAAGCTAATATAGAAAATTTGTATATTGAAGAAGATTTATATGATGGTGATAAAACTGGTGTAGGTTTTAAAAGTCAAGATTCATGTCAATCTTATTTAGAAGAAGGACAGTCATATGGAGTAGAAATAATAACTTCATGTGAACAACCAGAAAAAATATATACATTTAGAGTTGGAGTAAAAGCAACATATGATAAAAATGAAATTTGTCAAGAAAATATTTATGATAATTATTATGATTATAATATAATAAAAGAATGCGAAAGTGTTAGTTCTAAACCATATGTTTTAAATAATTCAGAATATGAAGAAGTAACAACATATGATACTTTAGAAGAATGTAATGCATATAAAACTAATTATAATGCATCAGGTAATTGTGAATATCGAGATACAGATATAAAAGATTTATCATTATATCCAGAAAGAAAAATACAAACAAAAATATTAGGAACCGAAAAAGAAGAAGAAAGTTTGAATCTTAAAGGAACAAAAGAAGGAAGATATTTGTTAAGTGATTCTTTAAATCCAAAAAAAAGTAAAGGATATGCTTTAAGGCTTTGGCTTAATGGAGATGTAACAGTAGATGATGATGCAATGAATAAAATATTTAAAAGTAAAATAGTTGTGACATCAGAATATATAGAAGAAGAAAAAATTCCACCAATAGTAGAATTAGCCTTATCAGTATGTGACAAAGATATAACAGCAAGTATAACAGGAGAAGCAAATGGCAAGAAAAGTATTGAAAAATATGAATATAAAATAGATAGTAATGAATGGCAAGATGGAAGTGAAGTAAATGAATTAACAAATCAAAGTGTGGGAAAACATACAATCAAAGCAAGAGTAACGGATAATAAAGGAATAGTAAGTGAAGAAGTAGAACAAGAAGTAAATA
>CANQOV010000051.1 GCA_947625575.1 uncultured Bacilli bacterium
TATTGTTCTCAAATTTATTATAACATTCAATGATTTCTTTTTTTATGTCTTCCACAAATAATTTTACACTATCATATTTACAAAATATTTGACAAATATTTTGCTTTTTTGTTATAATCTTATCATCAAGAAAGAGGTGTATTATGAACGTAAAAAAAGATAATTTTAAAAGAATATCAGAAAGCAGAGTAAAAAAAATTAATGATTTAATATCGAAATTACATAATTTAATTAATCCATCTTTCTATGAGTATTCGGATCAAGAAATAGACAAAATGTTTGAAGATATTCAAAAAGAATTGGACAAGCAAAAAGCAATCTTTGTTAATGATCGAAATAAAAAAAACAAGAGAGTTAAATTATGAAAATATTTGATTTTTTTAAAAAAAAGAAAAGAAAAGCAACTATTGATACTATTGAAACTGATAAGATTAAATACTGTGAAAAGTGTGGCAATCCAATTACATTGAATTATAGTTTTTGTAAAAAATGCGGAAATTTAATTAATTCTGACTTAATTAAATTACCTGAAAATGAAAATATTCTTAACGATGATTCGCTATATAACTACAAAAATGAGGAAAATCCAATTTTTTCAGATATTATGGTAGAGGATAATGCAAATAAAGAGAGAAACCTTTATTTCGTTCAGAACAAAGAACTAAACAAAGAATTAAAAATTTCAAGTAACAATTATACTACAGTGTTAGAAGAAGAATTTACTAGTATCATAAATAATGATTATACTAAAGAAAATACATATAATACCAACGATGATATAACTGAGATATTAAGTGATTTAATAAAAAACGACGGCAATAATGTAATCGATAAAATAATAGAATTTGTGGTAAAAAATGTAGATCCTGGCGTTTATTATTCTGTTATATATGGTAAGTTTAAAAAAGATCTTGAACTATTTAATATAAATAGTTTTATGGAAGTAAAAAAGGAAATTGATAGATATATTCCTCAAAATTATATCAAGACAGAAAAGTTTATAAGTGTATATGCATCAGAAGAAGAAATAAAAAAAAGAATTATAGATATTGCAAAAAATATTAATAGTAGATTTAGAATATTTGAGTTATCAAAATCTGTTCCTGGTATTCAATGGCCAATTCTTGAAAAAATAATATTTGAAGCAGAACGACAAAAAATTTTTGTACAAGTAGATGTTGACAATAGTAATTACCCTTTTTATGAGTATAGAGAACCTGAAGAAGTTGATATAGATGAAGAATTAAAAAAAATATTATTAGATGAAACTGATAAAGAGGATAAGCAAAATGAAAATGAATTATATGAAGAATTATATGAATTTATAATTAAATTATTAGAAGAAGTTGATTGTGAAATGATTTCTTTAAATATAGTCTGTTCTCAGTTAAGAATGTTTAATAAAGAATTATTTGAAAAACTAAAATTAGGAAAAGATATTGATAAACTAAGTAAAATTATTAAAAATAATCTAAATGGGAGATTATATGTTAACAAGCCATTTGTTGCAAAATGTCCAATCAGGAATTCTGTAGATGTAACATGTGATTACTTAAGAACATTGAATGAATTTGATAAAAAAGAAATGGATGATTTTCAAAGTAAGATTGGTTTAGTCTCTCATAAATCGTATGAAGTATTTATAGACAAGATGAATGATGATTTTATTAGAGTAGATGTTACTAGGATGATAAAAAAAGAAATATTTAATATATCTAGTGATGATTTAAATTCAATAAGTAAAAATTTAATATTTTATTTTAAGAATAATAATGTTCTTGATACTTCAAAGTTTAAAGCATATGCAATGCTACCGAATTTAGGAAAATATAAATGGAATAAATATTTATTAATTGGAGTAATAAAAACCTATTTTGGTGATGTTTATAAAATAGAAAAATATGGTAAAACCATAAATGACATGAATTATATTATAAGGAGGGAAAATGATGAATTATAGATTAGTAAGTGATAAAGAAGATGGTAAAAAATGGAGATTTACAGGAAATAATTTTCATCCAGAAAGTGGTTTAGAAACAAATGATATGAGTATCTTCAAAAAAGACCCTATTGGATCATTAGCAAGAGAGTCATGTCAAAACTCTATAGACGCTAAAAGAAAAGAAGAAAAATGTGTTAAAGTAACATTTCAGTCGTTTAAAATAAGTAGAGATTCAATACCTGGAATTGATAGAGTAGAAGAAGAAATAAATTCGTGCTATAATTACCAAACACTTCAAGCAAATAAAGAAGCATTACAAAGAATGGCAGATAAAATAAGAAAACCAGAAATTGAATGTTTGAGAATAAGTGATGATAATACAACAGGACTGAAAAAGGTAAATTCGCTAGATGGCTCATTTTATTTATTAACGAAAGGGAATGGTATTACCAATAAAGAAGGAGTAACTGGTGGTTCAAAGGGAGTTGGGAAATTTGCTTCGTTTGTAGTTAGTGATTTTAATACCGTTTTTTATTCAACTAAAAATGAGGACGGAGAAGAAGGATTTTTAGGAATTTCCAAATTGTGCTCTACAATATACGATGAAGATACTGGTGAAAGGACAGATGGTATTGGATACTATAGTAAAGATTATAGAGGATTTCCAATTAATGAACAACTGAAAATTGAACCTGGTTATACGAGAACTAATCCAGGAACAGATATATACATCTTGGGATTTAACTATACGACTTCTTGGAAGTCTGAAATTGTTATGAAAGTATTAGATAGCTTTATGGTAGCAATAGTTAGAGGAGAATTAGAAGTTGAGATTGATGATATTAGTTTAAATGAAAATACGGTAGAATCAATCATTGAAGATAGTAATTTAGTAACAGTAAAGAATTATAGCAAAATAAAATCTCAATATATTTTATTAAAGGATGAATCCATTAGCAAAACTATTATAGATATGGGAAAATATGGAACGGCAGAATTGAGACTAAAATCATATATGAAAGATGAAGCACATTTAGCTTCATATGAATGCGTTATGGTTAGATACCCATATATGAAAATAACATGTTTAAAAAATATTACTCAAGTTCCATTTTCTGCTATGTGTATAATTGATAATAATAACTTAAACTTTTTATTACGTAAGGTTGAAAATCCACAACACACTGATTGGGAATTAGCAAGACTAAATGATGACCCAGCAATGAAAACAGAAGTATCAAGAATAAAAAGAGAGTTTACTAATAAGATATATGATTATATACAAAAAACACTATCAGTTAGTTCAAATGAAAGAAGCGATATAGAAGGAGCTGGAGATTTATTGCCATCTTCAGAAGATAATTTGGGTATAGGTTCTAAAAATGAAGTAGTTGTAACAGAACAGGCTCAAATAATTCCTGTTGTTAAAAACAAAGTAAAAGAAACAAGTGTAACAAAAGAAAATCCAGATGCGGTAGGAGAGATTCCTGATTTGGTAGGAGCTGGTGATAGTGATGATGTTAATACTCCTTCAGGACATAATTCTGGAAGTGGTGCTGATATTCATAGTGGTGATGATACACAAACTGGCGATAGCGGAAAAAACGAAGGAATGAGAAATGCAAATTTATCAGGAATTAAATATAATGTTATGATGCCTAATAAAACAAATGGTGAAATGCTAATAGTATTTAATTCACCACAAGATGCAAATAATTGCGAACTAGATTTAAAATATTTAGATGATTCAAACAATAAATATTTAACAGAAATAATTAGTTGTGAGATAAATGGGCAACCAGCTGTTGTTAAAGATGGGAAAGTTGTTAATTTTAATCTAACGGCTAACGAGAAGTATAAAATAAAGATAAAGACAAATTTAACAGATTATTATGCAAGTGAGGTGATTATAAGTTATGAGAGTAGGTAAAAAACTTTTCCCTTATCCAGTCTTGAACAACTCAAAAAACAATAGTGGATTTGGTGACTCAAATTATCAGCTTATGATTACCATAACGCAAAATGAAAACTATTTTATTATTGAAAAAGCATATGTAGAAGTTGAAAATCAAGATATAGAAAGAATGCTAGCTGATGGAAGAGCTAAAGCCATAATGGTTGTTGAATGCTCTGCTACTGTTTTTAGAGAAAAATATGAAATAGGAATAGAACCAAAAGATATTTCAATACCGATTGGCAATTTAAATGATAAAGTTGAAATATCAAGTTTTATTTATGCTAATCAAGATATAGAACATTTTAATAGTAATGATTTTTTAGAAGATTTTGCAGATTTTGATTTTTCTATTGAAAAGTATGATATTTTAGCTGTAGATGATGGATATACTACCAAGGTGGTATTTGATGAAGACAAAGATAAAAAGATGTCATCAATATTTTCTGTCATCAAAAGTAATAATAAAGACTTAAACGTTATGACAGTTTCATCAGAAAATAAGCAAATAGTAATTGAAATGCCATCACAATATTTTGATTATCATGATAATATGAAACATAATGACAACTTTCAAAATATTTTCTTTGCAATTATAGCAATACCAGCATTGACTCAATGCTTACAAGAAATAAAAGAATGTTTTTCAGATGTTTATTCTATGGATATAAATGAAGTTATGAATGATAAAACATGGTTTGTATCAATAGCAAATAGGTATCAAGCTGTATTTGGAACAGAACTAACATCTGACGAATTTATTGATTGTAATACATACGAAGTTGCTCAAAAATTATTAAATTGCGGCTCTACAAAAGCTATAGAAGATTTTTATAACTTATTATGGAACGGAAGAAGTGATAGTGATGATGAATAATGAAATGAATATTAAATTCATGACATATGATGCAATTAATACAATAAAAAATGATATAAAAAAGAACAATGCTGAAAATGTTAATAAGGCTATTGAATCTAATAAAGAAAATAGTAATTGGTTAGAAGAATTTTGTGGATGTAAAGTGTTTGAAGAAAGAAAAAATAAGATTCCACAGTTTGTTTTAAAATTAGCTAAAGATGGAAACGATAGTCAAGTTGCCTATGATAATGCTATCATATTATATGAAAACTTGAATCATTTGCCAAGATATATACTAACTGATGAAAGATTTTGGGCTTGGATGAATTTTGACTTTGGTTATAAATATGCAC
Source organism: uncultured Bacilli bacterium (assembly GCA_947625575.1). Lineage (GTDB taxonomy): Bacteria > Bacillota_I > Bacilli_A > RF39 > UBA660 > UMGS1572. The sequence continues at coordinate 5,109 of CANQOV010000051.1, forward strand.
TTCAAGCTATGCCGATAACGTCTAAATCAACAGTTGGTAATATGTATCTATTTATGCAAGGACAAAGAAGAGGTATTTTCTTTGGTGTATTATCAAGATTATACTTTTGGGTTGACCTAACAATAGATGAAAAAAATGTAGAAAATAGATATCATTTAACTAAATTTGCTATGGAAAACATTTCTAGAATTAGGAACATAACATGGAGAGCAAATTCGAGTGAAAAGCATATAGTTAGAGGAATGTTAAAAGCATTAAAAGAAATTAGTGAAGAATATAGTCAATCCCTTGATAAGAAAGAACAATTTAGAAAAGCAGAAGTTGGAAAAAATAAAAATACAGGTTCAAAGGCTGAAAATTTATATACAGAATTAACTAGAAGATTTTCTTTATATTGCTCGGTAAGAATAATAGATGCAATATCTGAAGATGATGTATATGAGATCTCAAAAAAATTAACTTATGAAATAATTAAATATTTTAATAAATAAATTATTTGTATTAATTAATTTTTTAAATCATGGTATTATGAGTATATAATTATTGAGGACATTCATATTTAACTATTATCTTGAACGGATGCAAACAATGTTTGTAATTTGTTTGTAAAATGTAAATTTTACATAGTAACAATAGTTCTATAAATAACATAAATACTAAATGTTACTGAACCTACAAACCATTGAAATAACAGTAATAACACAAATATTATAAATAACATAAATACTTAATTTGAATGAGCATGTGGGTCAGGCAAGAAATACAAAAATTGCTGTGGTAAATAGCCCATAAAATAAGGGTTTACAAGTAATTTTAAAAAAATAAAATATTTGCAAATTTGTAATTTGTTTGCAAAAAAATTAAAGAAGCTAAAAAATCATTTGAAACTAAAGGAAATGTTAACGAATAAATTATGTTAACATTTTTTAATTTTTAGGAAAAAAGAAAAAGCATGTTCCTTTTAACATACATATATGATATAATGTATGTATAAAGGAACAAGAAAAATGAATAAAGAAGATATTATATTAAATTTAGCTAAAAAAAATAATGGAATTATTACCACAAAAGAAGTGGTGAGTAAAAATATAAATAAGATTTTTTTGACAAGATTAGTTAATAATAAAAAACTAGAAAGAGTAAAAAAAGGTTTATATGT
>CANQOV010000052.1 GCA_947625575.1 uncultured Bacilli bacterium
TTTTTTAGGTTTTAACCATTTTTATTTGTTTATAATGGATATCTTTCCAAATCTCCACACTTTGGAAACACTATCAAGACAATAAAATAATAATAATTAAAATATATATTTATGATATAATAAATACATTGGGGAGGTTTACAATGTTAAACAAAAAAGCAATATCAGAAGAACTAAATAATAATATATATGTGTATCAATCAAGTACAAATGAAGAAAGTATAAGTCCTAACTCTATTGAAGAAAACTATATTCTAGTAACTTTAGGTGATACCTTAAAAGTCTATGATACACCCGTATTATCGATGAAAGAACAAAATCCAACTAAAATAATAAAAATTCCTAAAGAAGGATACTTAATTGAACCGGGAAAAACATACTTAGGATGCACTAACGAATATACAAAGACTTTCGGTAACGTACCTATTCTAACAAAATTACCCGGCCACGATATTCAAGGACTAGACATTCACATTGATGCCGGATTTGGTGACAACGGCTTTGAAGGAACATGGACTCTAGAAATTAGAAGTCTAATGCCAATATTGTTATATCCAAATATGCCTATTGGAAAAATCGGCTATCATCCTCTTTTAGGAGACCAAACAATAACATACAATGGAAAGTATAAAGGTCAAATAAATCCCGAAGCATCACGAATTAGTAATGAATATAATAATAATTCTCAAAAAGTCATCACTTCAAATACAAGTCAAGAAAAAAAGCAAAATCCAATCAAAGAAGAAAGTACACAAGGAACAATTCTTACAAGTGATGAAATTGCCAAGCAAATAAAATCTGGTTCCATATCGATTTCTCCTTTAATGGAAAATGCTCTAGCAAAGCCAAATAGTTGTTCTATAAGTATTGGCGATATCTTATTTGAATATCCATATCATATAATTGACAGTAGAGAAAGAGAAATCTATCTAAAAGAATTACTCGAAGGAGAAGGAAATAGACTAATACCAAAGAGAATTCCTAAAGAAGGATTACTTCTAGAACCATTTAAAATTTATTTAGCACGAACTAATGAAAGAATAAAAACTAGCGGATTTATTCCCTATCTAAATGGTAAAACATCATTGTCCCTTTTAGGTCTCAGTATCAATTTAAATGATGGATATTTATATGATAATTATGATGGATACTTACCACTTCTTATTGTAGCGACCAAACCGACTATTATTGTTCCCAACATTGAAATCGGTAACCTAGCTTTCTTCAAAAGTCTAGATAATAAAAACCAAAATGCAGGCATGCTAAGTGGCGAAGAAATAAAAAGAAGAATGGAAATAGGAGATATCATAATAGATCCAATAAATAAAACCAAAATAAATCCCAATTCCATCAATCTGACACTAAATAAAAGTATGGCCTATTACCCAGAACAAGTACTAGATTTAAGAAAAGAAAACAAAATCGAAGTAATTAATATAAATGAAGATGGAACATGGCTCTACCCTAATGAATTTTATATTGGAAAAACAAATGAATGGACCGAAACAAATAATCTAATACCAATGATAAGTGGTAGAAGTTCAATAGGAAGATTAGGTATGTATGTTCGTTGTTCCGGTGCCATGGGTTCAATAGGATATCAAGGAAATTGGCATCTAGGAATTAGAACCTCACTGCCAATTAAGATATTTAAAGATTCCCAAATATGTCAATTATATTATTTCACACCAGATGGAATAATTACCAATACCTATTCTGGAACAATGCAAGATGCCAACCACGATCAAAACATTGCTAAACAGTTCTATAAAAAAGTTAAAACACGTTAATAATCCCAATTTAGGAAGCTAACAAGCTTCCTTTTTAATTACCCAAATGACAATAAAAAACTCACTAGTATGCGAGTTTAAACCTCAACGGAGCATATAGAGAAGAAGTAGAATAACTTTTTTCATACTTAATAATAGGTAGTAATAACTACTAACTAATATAGTTATACTACATACTTTACATTTTAAAATAACAAGTTTGCATATTTTTGCAAATAATTGCTTAAAATCAGTATTTTCATGATAAAATAAATAATAGAAAGGTAGTGAATTCAATGAATCAAGAGCAAAATAACTTAAACCAAAATAATTTTAATACACAAGGTAATAACGGAATACCTAATAATCAACCATTACAAAATAATCAAAATGTAAATGTTAATCAACCAACATTTAATAGCCAGCAACAAGAAAATATAAATTATCAACAACCGATAATGCAAGAGTCAACACCACAACCTATAAATTCTTTTGAAAGTGGAAATGCTAATAATCAAAGTTTTAATAGCAAACCATCAAAGAAAATGAATTTAGGTTTAATAATTGGAATAGTTGTTACAGTTATTGTTGTTGGCATTGGAATTTTTATGCTTTTTGGAAATAATGAAAGTAAAAATAATAATTCAACAAATACTAATGGAGATTCTTCAAATATTGATATTATTTATTATGATGAAAATAGAGAGTTAAAAGACAATTATACATTTAGAGAAGCAGTTAGTAAATTTGCATTTAAAGTAAATGAAACAACACTTATATTTGAAGCTAAAAACAAAACTTCTCTTGAAAATATAACAACAAGTCGAACATATTATGACGAATTAGCACCAACTCAATTTAATTATAAACAAGATATCTACACTTCATTAGGTGCAATGTATTTAGGAGAAAGTAATTCAACAAATTTACAAGATTTTATTAGTAACTTCAATAATGGAATATTAAGTGATAAAGCTACAAATAATGTTGAAGATGTAAAAATAATTGAATCAACTGATGATTATGTCTTTGCTTCCTGGATTAAAAAAAGTAATTTTACAAGTTATGAATACTATTTTGCTAAAAAAATTGGAAATATTATTTATTATGCATATCATAGTACCACATTAACACCATATGATGATACAAGAAAATCTTTATTATTAGAAGAATTTAAAGAATTATTTAGTTGTTTAACTGAAGATGACGGAAAGGAACCATATATTTATGACAAAATTATAAATGTACCACTCACTTTAAATAAAAAAATAAAAGATGTTAATTATATTTCTTATATAATAAATTTTGATGGTAGTTATGCTGATGGAAGGGTAGCTTTTGCTGATGAAGATGATGAAAATATTACTGATGTTGAATTAGAATATGGAGCAAGTGATCATTATGATAAAATTGATTGGACAAAGACACTTGATTCAAATATTAAATATTCTGATACCGAATATTCTAATCAGAATGAAAACATTTTTGGAATAAAAGAAAATAATAATACTCAAATTTTTTACATAGATTCAAACTATAGCATATCAAATTATAAAGAGCTTAATAACTTTATTAGTAAATATTTAATTGAAAAGTGATAATTAAATGAATTTAGAACTAAACAAAATTAATTCGGAAATAAAAGTTACTTGGAAAAAATTAATTAAATTTACAATATCACTAATATTTATTTTCTTATTGTCATTTTATATTTTTGATTTGAAAGAACAAAACTATAAAAAAGAATATGAAAGTACAACTTGGTATGAAACAAAAGCATTGTACGATTATAGCTATTATCACAGAGAAGAGGAAAAATCTGGAGATGATATTAAATATATTGATTATTATGATTGGTATTTTAAATATACTGGTCGTGATGGAAAAACATATAATTATATAGAAAAAAATAATTATTTTGAACCAGATGTAGAGTTTGAAAGAGCAATTTATGTTGATGAAAATGATAATTCTCACGCATTAAAAATAAGAAGTTTTGAATCTGAATATGTCAATTTTGCCAAAAAGGTAGCTGTGCTTATCATAATTATTCCATTCATAATAGCATATTTGATAATTTTTATTATCCTATATATAAAAAGATTCATTATTAAGAAAAAAATTTCCAAGGATTGTGAATATCCATTTGAAATTTAAATATAAAAGATGAGATAAAGCTATACAAGAAATTGTATAGTTTTTATTGTGAATAAAATATAGAATAAGAAGTAGTTAAATTAGTGGTAAAATTTGTTATGATGGAATTAAAAATATTAACAATAAATAAGAAATGGTGCTATTACTAATTTAATATTTTCTAATAATTATAACTAAAATTTGCAATTTTATCAAAAAATGCAATGTTAAAATAAAAAAGCACATTAATATCAAATACTATGAACTTGTTATATAAATATAAAAAATCTACAATCACAAGATTATAGATAAATTTAAAAATATTGCAAATATTAACCATAAAATATATGGAATTTGTAAGTATCCAGCCAGTTTATTTTCTTTATAAAACTTATAAGTCATATATACCACTATTCCAAATAGCAACAAAATCCAAACAAAAGCCAAAACCCTTAATTCCAAATTAAAAAATATCAAAGGCCATATATAGTTCACAATTAAATTTAGAGTATAAATATTCATAAGCTTTCTATTATCTCTCACCAAATAACTAGATATTCCCATCAAAATATACAATATACTCCATACAATTGGAAATATAATAGAAGGCACATTTCCATTGTAAGTTGACGTATCACTAATTAAACCAATTATTCCTCCTAAAGCAAGTGGAACAATAACATAAATAGCCAAGACTTTATAATTAATTTTTTCCATTCCAAACCCCCTCTAATAAATAATATGCAAAAAACATTTACAAATACAAAAAAAAGAAAATTCAAATATTAAATCTTCTTCTAATTACATCATAAGTCCACCATCGACTTTAATAATCGTTCCCGTCGTAAATTTCGAACTATCACTAGCCAAATATAAATAAGCACCAGCAAGATCATCCGGATCAGCCATCTTACGAAGTGGTGTCATTCCAATTAACATATTTTTCATATCATCAGTAACAGAATCTCTCATCATATCAGTACCGACAACTCCCGGAGCCACAGCATTTACTCTGATATTGTATGGTCCTAATTCTTTAGCAAGAGAAATTGTAAGACCATTTATTGCTGCTTTACTAGAAGCATAAGCAGCCTGTCCTCTTCCTCCATTAATACCAACCATACTAGAAGTATTTATAATTGAACCTCCACCATTTTTTGTCATATATTTGACAACTTCTCTCGTTAAGCCGACAACACCAAATACATTAGTATTATACATTTCCAAAAACTGCTCATTTGTTGTATCTATAAATTGAACGTTCGACGTAATACCAGCATTATTAACTAATATATCGATTTTTCCCCATTTACGGATAACTTCATTGACTCTTTCTTCAAATAATTCAAAATTATTCATATTTAGTTCTAAAGCCATGATTCTATCTTCCTCAAAACCTTCTTTTAAAAGATTGTCTTTTCCTTTCTCGGCACTTTCTTTTTTAGAACCACATACTACAACTTTAGCTTTTTCTTTCAAAAATAACTTTGCTATACTAAAGCCTATTCCACGCGACGATCCCGTTATTAAGGCTACTTTCCCCTCTAGCATTAATAATTCTCTTTCTTAATCTCAAAGTATGCTTGAGGATGATTACATACAGGACAAACTTTAGGTGCTTCTTTTCCAATTACAATGTGACCGCAATTTCTACACTGCCAAATTCTATCACCATCTCTTGAAAATACTAAACCATCTTTGACATTAGCAAGAAGCTTTCTATATCTTTCTTCATGTTCCTTTTCAATTTTAGCAACTTCCTCAAAGAGATAAGCAATTCTCGTAAATCCTTCTTCTTTTGCTGTTTCAGCAAATCCCTTATACATATCAGTCCATTCATAATTTTCACCTTCGGCAGCAGCAAGTAAATTCTCTTCTGTGCTAGGTATATCTCCGCCATTTAATTCTTTAAACCACATTTTAGCATGTTCCTTTTCATTAGCAGCTGTTTCTTCGAATATAGCGGCAATTTGCTCATAGCCATCTTTTTTAGCCTTTGATGCAAAATATGTATACTTATTTCTAGCCTGCGATTCTCCAGCAAAAGCTGTCATTAAATTTTGTTCTGTCTTACTTCCTTTTAATTCCATAATTAAACCTTCTTTCTATTGACATTTATTATCTAATGTCTATTAATTTACTTGTAATTTTTAACAATTACTACAACTAAAATATAACATTATTTACTATTCATGTCAAGACTCAAATAGCACTACTCAGGTTAAAATTATAGTTTGAAATTATAACTGTCATTCTTATTAACAAATTCAATACTTTATAAAGAAATTTGTAC
>CANQOV010000053.1 GCA_947625575.1 uncultured Bacilli bacterium
TAACTTGTTCCTACTAATAACAAAGTTAATACTAATCCTCCGATTAGGATTATATTTTTTCTAGTTGCCCCCCCCCCCAGACTGTTTTTTTATTTTCCATAGAATCCTCCATTTTAACATAACAAAAAATGTGTTATTTTCTATTTATATAATAACACACTTATCTTTTATTTTAAATATTTATCTATAAAATCTTTTATAAATACACGATATTCTATTTCAGAGTTTTCTTCTACTTCTAGAGTACATAATGGCGGAAATAAAACACACCACCAATTATTTCCTTGTGCTGATCCAATATTTATTAATAGTGATTCATATTCTCCTGCTTTATAGGTTACACCTTTATAAGTTTTTTCTGGAAAATAGTTATAACCAAAATTTATATTAAATGGTTTATCATAGTTATTTTCTATAAATGTTCTTTTTACTACTTGTTCATAACGAGATATATTGTTTTTAATACTTGTTCTGGCACTTTCTATATCTTTTGTTTTTAAAGTTGTTAATAGTTCTTGTTCTAAAGTCTTTTTTACTATGTGTTTTATTCTTTGATCTTCTTCGTTATTAGAATTTGCTACTATTCTTAATCTTATGGCTTCTTTTGGTATTATATAGTTATCTTCTTTATCTATGTTTATTACTAATATTAATATTATTGCTGCTAGTAAACATAATATTTTTTTCATTTAAAATCACCCTTTACTTATGTATTGGGTGATTTATTATTTTTTTATTCATTTATTATAAATAAATATCTATCAAAGTTATTTAAATCTTTTTTAGTTATTATTTTAGAATTAGGATAGACATTTTTTACTATTTTTATTATTTCTTCTTGTTCTTCTTCTCCGATTTCAAAAGATATTAGATTTTGTTTATTTAAAACTTGTTTAGAATTATTTAATATTTCTTGGTAATAATATAAGCCATTATCTTTAGCAAATAAAGCAATATGTGGCTCATTTTCTAATACTTGTTTTTCGATGTTTTTTGAATCTATCTTTAAATATGGAGGATTGGATATCAATAAGTCATATTTACCTTTTATATCATTTAAAATATCTTTTTGTTCAAAGTTTATGTCTACATTATGTTTTGTAGCATTTATTTTAGCTACTTCAAGAGCGTCTTTAGAAATATCAGTTGCTGTTATTATTAAGTCTTTATTTAATTGTTTTAATGATATGGCTATTATTCCTGAGCCTGTTCCTATTTCTAATACTTTTTTGATTGGTATGTTATATTCTTTTATAAGATTTAATGTTTCTATTACTAAGTATTCTGTTTCTGGTCTTGGTATTAATACTTTTTTATCTACATAGTATTCTTTATTTAGAAAATAAGCTTTGCCTAAAATATATTGAATTGGCTCATTTTGTTTTAATCTATTTATTTTTGTTTCGTATTCTTCAATTTGTTGTTTTAGAATATTTTTATTATCATTTAAGATTAATTCTTTTTGATCAATATTTAATATATCTTTTAATATTTCATTTTTATAAAAGGGTTTTATTTCTTGATGTTTTGATTTTAATTGTTTAATTGTCATTATTATCCTCAAGTTTTCTTTTTTGATCTTCATTTATTAAAGCTTCAATTATTTCATCTAGTTCTCCGTTCATTACACGATCTAATTTATTTATAGTAAAGCCTATTCTATGATCTGTTACTCTATTTTGAGGATAGTTATATGTTCTTATTTTTTCAGAACGATCTCCAGTTCCTATTTTGTTTTTTCTATCGGTTGTTAGAGATTCTTCTTGTTTTCTTTTTTCTTCTTCATATATTTTAGATTTTAATATTTGATAAGCTTTTTCTTTGTTTTGTAACTGACTTCTTTCATTTTGACAGGTTACTACTATTCCTGTGGGAATATGAGTCATCCTAACAGCAGAGTCAGCAGTGTTAACTGATTGTCCACCGGCACCACCAGAACGATAGACATCTATTTTTATATCACTATCTTTTATGTCTATTTCAACATCTTCAATTTCTGGTAAAACTACTACAGTGGCTGTTGAAGTATGAATTCTTCCTGAGGACTCTGTTTCAGGTATTCTTTGGACACGATGAGCTCCACTTTCATATTTTAGTTTGGAATATGCTCCATTTCCTTTTATAATTAATTCTATTTGAGAGAAACCTCCAGCAGGTTTTTCTTCTTCTGATATTACTTCGATTGACCAATTTTGTTTTTCAGCATATCTTTCATACATTCTAAATAAATCTCCAGCAAAGATATTAGCTTCATCTCCTCCAGCGGCACCACGTAGTTCCATGATGACATTTTTAGAATCGTTAGGATCTTTTGGTAGTAATAATATTTGTAATGTCTGTTCTAAAGATTCTTTTTGAGGCAATAGTTCATCTAATTCTTGTTTGGCTATTTCTTTTAAGTCTTGGTCTTTTAACATTTCTTTATCTTGTTCAATATCACTTAGTATTTTTTTATATTCAAGATATTTTTCTACAACTTCTTTTAATGAACTTTGTTCTTTGGATAATTTTGTTAGTAATTCAATGTTATTTAGGGTTTCTACTTTATTTAATTCTTGGTCTATCTCGTTATATTTTTCAAGTATTTTTTCTAATCTATCAATCATATTTACCTCTTATTGTTCTAGATTATTTATATCTTCTTCATCAACAATTACTAAATTTTTATATTCTTCCGTTGTATCATCATCATCGATATCTTCAGTATCATCATACATATCATCTTTTTCTTCAAATTCATCTTGATATTCTTCATCTTCTTTTTCTTCGATATCTTCTTCATCTTCAATAATTATTTTACTAGTTGGATGATTTATTTTTAAATCCCAAGAGCCGTCTTCTAAAAGAGTAAATCTTTGATCTGTGGTTAATGATGTGTAAAAATCTCCAATTTTATTTTCAATTGTACTTTTTGGTAATTCTAGTAGGTCTACTATCTTGGTAAATAGAGTTAATGTTGGCATTGTACCCTCTTCTGTTATTATGATGTTTGCTATGTCATTATAAGATAAGACTTCTAAATCTTCTTTTTTCATATCTTGTAATTTCATGTTATCCCTCCTACATTTTTTCGATCGGATCTACTCCGATTAATTTTAAGGCATTAGCTAATGTTATTTTAACTGATTTTATTAACATTATTCTTTCTTTTGTATATTTTTCATCTGAAGTTATTATTTTCTCTTTAGCATAGAAAGCATGGAATAGTGTTGCTAAATCATAGACATAATTAGCTATTAGATGTGGTTGTTTTTTAATACTTGCTGTTTCTATGGTTTCTTTAAAATTATATATTTTTTCTAAAACATTATATGCTTCAACAGAATTAATTGTTTCAAATTTATAATTTTTTGGTATTTCAAAATCTTGGTAGTTATTTAAAATTGAACAAATTCTTGCATGGGCATACTGGATATAATAGATAGGATTGTTATTATCTTTAGATATTGCAAGATCTATATCAAAATCTATTTGAGTATCGATACTTTTAGCAATAAAGAAATATCTTAAGGCGTCTTTTCCTACTTCATTTATTATATCTTTCATTGTTATGGTATTACCTGTTCTTTTAGATATTTTATATTCTTTGTTGTCTTTCATGGCTCTTACCATTTGAATTATTTTGACATCTAGTTTATCTGGATCATTATCTAACATAGCTATTGAAGATTTTAGACGATTTATATAGCCATAGTGGTCTGCTCCTAGACAATCTATTAATTTGTCATAACCTCTTGATATTTTATCATAATGATAAGCTATATCAGGTAAAAAGTAAGTATAAGTTTTATCATTTTTGATGATGACACGATCTTTATCATCAGAAAATAGTGTTGTTTTTAACCAAAGTGCACCGTCTTTTTCATAGGTGTAACCTTTATTTTTTAATTTTTCTAGACACTCTTCTACTAAACCACGATCTTTTATTTTTTGTTCACTGGTATAAACATCAAAGTAAACATTTGCTAAAGCAAGATCTTCTTTTATTTTATCTAGAAAGTAGTTTAGGCCTAGCTGTTTAAAATAACTTATTGGTTTTTCTTGATAGGTTTGGTTATTTTCATTATATATTATTTTAGCTAGATCTATTATTTCTTGTCCATAGTAGTAATTTTCTTCCATTTGATATGGCATATTACATAGTTGTTTATATCGCTCTTTTATAGATTTAGCCATGTTATCCATTTGAACACCAGCGTCATTTATATAGTATTCTTTGGTAGGAAGATAACCAGTAAATTCTAATATTCTTGATAGACAATCACCATAACAAGCTCCTCTTGCATGACCTAGATGTATTATTCCTGTTGGGTTAACACTTACAAATTCAACATTTATTTTTTCTTTTTGTCCAAGATTACTTCTTCCATAGTTTTCTTGTTGTTCTAAAACTTTATTTATATTGTCTAATAAATAGTCTTTTTTTAAGAAGAAGTTTATAAATCCTGGAGGTAATACTTCTATTTTAGAGATATTAGTGTCGTTTATTTTATCTTTTATTTTATTTGCTATTTCCATGGGAGATTGTTTTAATTTTTTTGCTAGTTGCATTGCTATATTAGTAGAATAATCACCATGAGATTTTATTTGGGGAATTTCTATATTTATGTCATTTTGGTCTATAGTTATTTCTAATGCTTTTTGTATTTGTTCTTTTAAGACTTTTTTAATATCCATTGTTAGCCTCCATATATGATAATTCCATATTAAATTGTAGATTTTCTATTCGGTATTTAATTATAACTGATGTAGGGGTTTTATGCAATGATAATTTTGTTAATTGATTAGAAAATTTGCAATTATTATTTTTTAGTTCGTATAAAACATTTTCTTTTTCTTTGTTAAATAATAATTTTATCATTATTTCATCATTGTTTCTTATTAAGGTATCACTATTAAAATCATAGATTATGTTTGTTTTATTTATATCTTTATCATTAAAACTTAAAATATTGTTATTTAAATATCCAGTTGTTTGTAATTCATAATCATTTATTTTTAAGTTAACTTTTACTTGTTTCATCTTTTTTCCTCTTTTTTAATTAAAAACTCGGCTAGATTGTATCATGTTATTTTTAGGTTGTCAACTTGACATGAGGTTTTTTGCTATTATTGGTTTTTTTTAGTTATTGTTTTATAATTATAATGAGGTATTGTATGGCAAAATTATATTTTAGATATGGTGCAATGGGAAGTGGAAAGACTGTTGATTTATTAAAAGTTGCATATAATTATAGAGAAAGAGGCGGGAAAGTTTTAATTTTTACAGCAGAAATTGATGATAGATATGAAGTAGGGAAAGTTACTACTAGAATTGGGATTAGCAGTGAAGCTTTGGTGTTTGATGAAAAAACTAATCTTTATAAAAAAATTAAGTCTTTTAAAGAAAAGTTTGATTGTATTTTAGTCGATGAAGCACAGTTTTTAAGTAAAAAGCAAGTTTTACAACTTAGTGATGTTGTAGATTATCTTGATATTCCTGTTATTTGCTATGGATTAAGAAGTGATTTTAGGATGAAGTTTTTTTCAGGATCTTTAGCACTTATGGAAATTGCTGATAAGATTGAAGAGATTAAGTGTATTTGTGAGTGTGGAAGAAAAGCTACAGTAAATATGAGAGTAGTTAATGGTGTAGCTGTAACAAAAGGAGATAAAATATTGATTGGAGGAAATTCTTCTTATAAATCTATTTGTAGAAAATGTTATAAAAAATATACACATAGTTAACTTTTTAGATATCTTTTTGATATCTCAGACTGTTGACAAAGTAAAATTTGTTAATAGTCTTTTTATTTATTAAAAAATGTATTATAATTAAATTGCGGGT
>CANQOV010000054.1 GCA_947625575.1 uncultured Bacilli bacterium
CAATCTGACCATATATTTTAACATATTATTAAAACATTATCTAAATATAGGGGTCACTATGTATTATAAATTTTCACGTAATTTGAGTAATGTATTTTCTTTTTAATCTTTTTATACTATAATAGTATTAATAAACATAGTTTCCTGCATTTAAAAGGAAAATAAAAAAAATTTGAAAAAAAATAAATTTTAAAAAAAATTACTCACTTTTTCGTATGCTTAAAATTCTCTCAAATTCTTATAAATAAAGGGTCTGAGAGATTTTGTTTTTATAAAACTGATAAATTCAGGATTAGTTATTTGGTGTAAACATTTTTTGTTAAAATTTTGTCAAAATTTATTGATTAGTTCTTTCTAATAATTTATTATCATTTACTAATATTCTTAGTGTTTTAATATCATAGTTGGCAAATACAGAATTTACTAAAGATTCTATGGCTAAAGAATTATACTCTTTAGTGGTTTTATCATCATATATTTCATCATTTAAATTAATTGTTAAGATATTTTCATTTTTTATATAATTTAATAGTTTTGTTTTTTGATTTAAATAAGAGATAACTTTTTTATTTTGAGGGATATTGGTAGTTAGGCAATCTAAGATTATTTCTATTTTTTCTTTATCGTCATTTAAATATTTTGTTACTGGTATATCATATATTTCATCATCTTTTTTGCCATAGTAATAAAGTATTACTTTTTCAATGTTATTGACATTATTTATATCTAATAATTTATTAATTCCAATTTCATCTGTTAAGATTGTTGGAAGGGTTTTTTGTTGGTTGGGAACATATTTTAAGATATTACCTTCCACTGATATTTCTACTCCTAGAACATCTTTAAATTCATTTAGAGTATAAGTTATGGCTTCAATCATTTGTTCTGATTGTTCTTCTTTGATATTGTTTAATTCTTTAGAAAAGTTTATTTTTAAAATATCATTTACTAGACTTACTGATAATATTTTAGTATTTTGAGGAAGTATTGGTTTTAAATAACTTGGTAATAGAGAGTTTTTATTATTTTTTTCTATCATTATTTGTAAGATATCTATTACTTGTTCTTCTAAAGATTTTGATTTATCTAAGTAGACTTTACTTTTACCTATTAAGTTTTCTTCATTTAATGTATAAATAGCTTGTTTGTTATCATTATTTATATAGATATAATCATCATATATTTTGATATCAGTATCTATTTTAGTAAAAGTATAGATTACCATTACTATACATAGTGCAATTGTGGTTATAAAAATTCTATTTAAAGCTTTCTTTTTAAGCATATCAATCACCTAAAAAATTATATGAAAAAGTATGTGCATTTAGCACATACTATAAAGATAATTCATTTAGTTTTAATAATTCTACTACTGCAGCTGCACGACCTTTAACACCTAGTTTTTGCATAGCATTAGATATATGATTTCTTACTGTTTTTTCACTTATATTTAGTGATGATGCTATATCTTTTGTAGTTTTATTTAAAACTAATAATTCAAACACTTCTTTTTCTCTTTTTGTAAGTATTGATTTATTCAATTTGTTCCCTCACTTTCAAGTTAGGTGGTTTATATTAATATTTTATTAAATATTAGTATTTGTGTGAGGGCTTTTTTTAAGATGCAAATTTAACGGAAATATTCATTGATTCTGTAAAATTTGTTTGGACTAATTTCATTATATTATTTGCCAATGACACATCATGTTCTTTTTTATCTACCACGACTGAAATATCATTGTTATCAATTTTTACGAAAGCATTTAATGCTAATTCTTCTTTTAATTTATTAGTTATTTGTTCTTCTAAACCTTGAATATTATTTAGTTGTTTAATCTTTTCATAGGCTTCATTTTTTTCTTCTTTAGTTGTTTTACTACTGTTGATAGATTCTTCTAATGAAGTCATTAATTCTTCACGAGATGTCTGTAAGTCAACTTTAAGACTATTTATATAATCTGATTCTGTCAATTGAAGATTTACATCTAAAGTTTCATTTTCTTCTACATTGGCATTATTATTAGTTAAAAACATTTCGTTGGGCATGGTAATATAGTAAACGCTTAAAACTAATATTAAACTAAATAAAGTTAAAAACCATAATCCTTGTTTATTTATCACTTTTATTTCCTCCTAATGTAGTGTATGCTTACTTTTTAAGAAAAATAACTACATATTAACAGATACTTATTTTGAATAATCTTTTTAAAGATTGACCTAGATTTTGACCTATTTCAAAAAGAATTTTAATTGTTTCGTTGAAAGCTTGAAGAATTGGACCACTTAAACTTATCCCTCCAGTTACTTTTTTTAATTGATCATTATTTAAGATTTTCAACTTTACACTCTCCTTTGCTAATACCATCTAATGCTCCTACTCCAAAAATTATAGAAGCTAACAAAGATAATATTCCAAGTAAACTTATTCCTCCTTTTATATTCTTTAATTCGTTTTTAGTTAATACTTTCATTTATTTCTCCTTTCATATTTATTATTTTTGTAAATAAATTATCATTTTTATGATTATTGGAAATGTATATGATTTTGATGTTTGTTTGGTTTATGATGTTTTGTAATTTATTATCAATGTCTATTAAGTCATTTTCTTTTACTATTAAGTATTTATTGTTAGATAGTAATGCTCTTAAGAAAACAATATCTTTTTTTAAAGCTGGGTTTAAATTATTAGCATTTTCTGTTATTAATAGTTGTTTTTGATTTTCAATGGTGGTTAAATTTTTATTTAATATTAGTTTTGATAAAGACATTATTTTTTTATTATCTTCATTTATTAATAATAAATTATCATATAAAGTACCAATAAATAAATGATTTATTTCTTCTAGTGTTGTTATATTTTGTTGTTTTAGTTTTGTTATAAGTTTAGTTGTTTCTTTTTTATTAAGTCCTGTTATTTTAGTATTATCATTGATTGTAAGATTAGTTATTTTTTTATTTTTAGAAAGTAGTACATTTCTTAAAACTAGATTAGGAGATGATGTTTGATTAATTTGTTGTTTTTCTTTTAAAAGACTATTTATTCTATTAAAAGATGCTTCTTCAATATTTTTGATAAGCATTAAATTACAAATATTATCTATGACCATTGTCATTGTAGGGATTAATGATGCTGTTACTAAAGTATCAACAATATTTTTATGATTTAATAAGCCTATTAATAAAAATAAAAGATATAGAGAATCGTTTAAAATATTTTTTATGGTTTGATAGGTTGTAGTTGTGGTTGATAATTTAGTTTTGTAATCTATTTTTTCTTTGTTTTTATTATTTAGTTTGGTAATTATTTTTTCTTTTAGATTAAGATTTTTAATTGTTTTTAGTCCTTGTAGATAGTCATAGAGAAAAGATTTAAATTCTATTATTTTCTTTTTTTGTTTATTATAGTAATCATTTATTTTTTTACTATATTTTTGATATAGATAAATTGTTAAGAGAAAATAAATAACAAAGAATAGAAGTATATCCTTTTCAAAAAAAATAAAATAAATTATTAAGACTATTAATAGGATAATGTTTAAAAAGTTAGAAAATAAAACCTCTCCAATCATGTTTTTTAAATAATCAATATCTTCATAAAGATAAGCTAATTCTCCAGTTGTTTTTTGATAAAAAGAAGTAAGAGGAAGGTTTATTATATGAGTCGTAACTTTCGTAGTTATATTTTGATCTAGCTTGTTATGAAATTTGTTAGTTATTATAACTTTGTAGTAATTAATTATATTTTTAGAAAGGTAAATTATGAATAATGATATAAATGTATTACTATTTAAATTTTTAATTATAATATTTGCAAGTATTGCAAAGATGATTATTATTAATGAGAAGATCATAATTAATGTTGTTTCTTTTTTATATGTTTTTAAAATATCTTTAAATAAGGTTTTGTAGTTATTTTTTGTTTTCTTTATTTCATTTTGATTAAATAATAAATAAATATTTGTTGTTAGTAAGTTAAAGTCTTTATATGATATTGTTTTTAGACCTATTTCTGGATCAAATATTTCAATAGTTTTTTTATTCTTCTTAAATATTACTATGTAATGATAGAAAGATTGATCTTTAATAGTGTGAGCAATACAGGGGAAATCTTTATTAGTTAGTTGATCTATAGTAGTTTTTACCCCAAAAGATTTGATTTTATATTTTTTACTTAAAGATATTAAGTCATACATTGATAGACCTTTTTCATTAATAGTTATTTGTTTTTTTAAATCTTGTAAACAGATTTGTCTACCAAAATTTAATAAACATGTTGCTAAAGATGCTAAACCACAATCATTAAAGCTTTCTTGAAGTACATATTTATAATTACATCTCATATTACCACCTTCCAATACTATTATTAGAAGGTTTTTTTGTATTCAAATAAAAAAACATTACTGTTTTTTTATTTTGTGAAAAGACAAAGGATTTTAGAAAATCCATATAAGACTTTATCACTATGATTAACAGAAAATGTTTTACCTATTGCTTTTCCTCCGATTGTTAAGCTAGATATTAGAGCAGTTATGATAACTGTTACTAATGTTAAATTAATATGTAGTAGCACGCTTAATTTAAGTGCTATGCTAATGCCACAGCTACCGGATATTACACCACAGATATCTCCAATTACATCGTTACAGAAGGAAGATACTTTTTCTTTATTTTTGATAAGTTTAATGGCTTTTTTGGCTCCAGCGACTTTTTTAGTGGCCATTGAGTGAAATATTTCTTCTTTACAAGTTGTGACACTTACACCAATTATGTCTGTTATTATACCTAAAAAAATGAAGATTAAAACTAAAATTATATTTATACCAATCCATGTGTTGGGAATTACTAATTCTGAAATTAATGCTAATATCAAGGATATTAGAAATGATGCTATCGTAATTAAAGTTATCCATTTTTTATTAACTTTTCTGCTGTTTATTTTCTTCATGATTCCTCCTTAAAATAAAAAAAAACATGGCGATTGTCATAGTTAAACTTGTGTCTTTAGGTCAAGTTGGATTTCCCTATTTCTTACTTACCGTTACCAGTGTAGCAGTTCCCTTTTAAAAGAAACAGTAAAGCATCACTGCATTTACGACTTGATTACCACTTAGTACACACTGCAATCCTATAACTTTTACATTCTAGGAGTTTTCCTCTTCAATAAGGATTATTATTAATACTCTTTTGCAATTATGGTTTCAGATATCATCCCCCATAATCACTCAAGTCAAGCTACTCTATTCATAACTATTCGCCACAAATAGGTTCTAATCCTACATCATAATATTTATTAATCAAATATCAAGATTGTAGGTCTCCACGAAAATTGGGTAAAACTTATATGCCATTATAAATGCCCCAAGATTCTTAACCTTCAGCACTCACCCCAAACTGGGCGTAAGAAGCAAACACCAAAGACTTCATCGATGTGCTCTTTAGTGGATTTTTAGCCCCACCTTCATAATAACTTATTGACTAGAATAATGTGCCATCTTTTTTTGATGTTATAATTATACCACACTTTTACTCTTTTTGCAAGTCTTGGTATACTATTATGTGATTTATAATTCAAAATGTCCTAATTTATAAAAAGCATTTATAAAACAAAATGTCCTGTTGAAAAAATATATAA
>CANQOV010000055.1 GCA_947625575.1 uncultured Bacilli bacterium
TTTTTTATTTTCCATAGAATCCTCCATTTTGACATAACAAAAAATGTGTTATTCTTTATTTATATAATAACACATTTCTATTCGTTTTAAAACAATAATTTTAACTATTACTAATCATATCAAATAATGATAGTTGGCTTGATTCTGGAAGTTCTTTTAATATTCCCATCATTTTCATTTTTTCTATTAAAGTTGCAGATAATTTAGCACGTTTTTGTAAATCATCTATGCTTATAAATTCTTTTTTAGATCTTTCAATAACTATGTTATTAGCTACGACATCTCCTAAACCATCTATTGCTCTAAAAGGAGGTATTAATGTTTTTTTATCATCATCTATTAAGAAATTTCTTGAATCAGATTTTTTTAAATCTACAAAGCCAAAGTTAAAACCTCTGGCAGTCATTTCTTGGGCTATTTCTAAAGTTCCTATTAAGTCTTGTTCTTTTACAGATAAAGAAAATTTATTATTATTTAATTCTTGTAGTTTTTCTTTTATTTTGTCATAACCCATTTCCATTACTTCTAAATCAAATGAGAAAGATTTAATGGAAAAATATGCTGCATAATATTCAATTGGTCTATTTATTTTAAACCAAGCTATTCTCCATGCTGCAGTTATATATGCTGTGGCATGAGCTTTAGGGAATAAATATTTTATTTTATGACATGATTCAATATACCAATCAGGAATATTATTTTCTTTTAATATATCTTTATATTTTAACCATTGTTCTGGATCTTTTGAAGCTTTACCCTTACGAACAAATTCCATTATTTTAAATGCTGTTAAAGGCTCTAGACCATTATTTATTAAATAAACCATGATATCATCACGACAACCAATTACCTCTTTAAATGGTATTCCCTCATGAACTAAATCTTGGGAATTACCGTTCCAAACATCTGTACCATGTGACAATCCAGATATTTTTACTAGTTCTGCAAAAGTAGTTGGTTTTGTTTCTTCTACTATACCCATTACAAATTTAGTAAACTCTGGTAATCCTAAGCAACCAACGTTACAATCTATTTGTTCTTTTGTTACATTTAAAGCATCTGGTGAAGCAAATAAACTCATTACTTGTTTATCGTCCATTGGAACATCATTAGGATTTAATCCTGTTAATTCTTGTAACATTTTAAATATTGTTGGATTATCGTGACCTAGTATATCAAGTTTTAATAGACAAGATTCAATATCATGATAGTTAAAGTGAGTTGTGTACCAATTTGCTGTATCATCATCTGCAGGATATTGATATGGTGTAAAGTCAAATATATCTTTATATTGAGGTACTACTACAATACCACCCGGATGTTGACCAGTAGTACGTTTTACGCCAGTTACACCAATAGCAAGGCGTTCTATTTCAAGTGGTTTAACAGTGGTTATTCCCCTATCTTCAAAGTAACCTTTAACAAAACCATAAGCAGTTTTGTCAGCAACTGTACCAATTGTACCTGCTCTAAAAACATGGTCTTCTCCAAATAATACTTTAGTATATTCATGAGCTTTAGCTTGATAATCTCCGGAAAAGTTAAGATCTATATCTGGTACTTTATCTGCATTAAATCCTAAAAAAGTAGCAAACGGAATATCTTGACCATCTTTTTTAAATTTGGTATTGCAACTACAAACTTTGTCTGGCAAATCAAATCCAGAGGGATAATCAAGGGAGAAAGCTCTTCCATTTTCATCAGCAAAAACACTTTTTTTACAATTAGGACATATGTAGTGAGCAGGAAGCGGATTTACTTCACTTACCCCTAGCATGGTAGCTACAAAACTTGAGCCAACTGAGCCACGTGAGCCAACATTATATCCGTCACTATTAGATTTAGATACTAATTTTTGAGCTATTAAATAAATTGAGTCAAATCCACCTTTGATAATACCAGATAATTCACTATCTATACGATTTTCTATTATTTCTGGTAAGGGATCTCCATATATTTCATGAGCTTTTCCATAAACTCTTTCTTTTATTTCTTCAACACTATTTTCAAATTTTGGAGAGAAAGGAATACCATTAGTATCGGGAACAATTACTATATCTTCGATTAAGTCTTTAACTTTATTGGTATTAGTCACTACTATTTCTTTGGCGATATCTTCTCCTAAAAATTTAAAGTCATCAAGCATTTCTTTAGTAGTTCTAAAGTGTTGTGAAGGTATTTCTCTTATTTGTTTTCTATTTAAAGGATGTCTTCCACCACCCGGTACTTTTTGATTAACAATAATTTCTCTATAAATTTTATCTTTTCTATCCAAGTGATGAACATCGCCATCCGCTACTACTAATTTATCTTTACTTCTTGCTATTCTTACTATTTTAGCTATATTTTCTTTTATTTCTTCTTCGTTTTTAAAATCTTCTAAATCTATAAGATATCTATATACTTCAACTGGTTGAACTTCTATATAATCATAAAAATTCATTAAATCCCCAGTCTCTTCATCACTTTTACTTCTTGCAAGTCTAAATAATTCTCCATTAGCACACCCACTGCCAATTAGTAGCCCCTCTCTTAAAGATTCAATTGTACTTTTTAAGACTCTTGGTGTTTTATATAAATATTTAGAATTGGCATATGATACTAATTTAAAAAGATTTTTTAGACCAATTTGATTTTTTACTAAGATATTAACATGATATAATTCTCCAAATTTATGAATATCTTCTTTGGATACTAAGTTATCTATTTCTTTCATTTTTTTGATGTTTTTAGATTCTAATCTTTTTAACATTTTATGGAAGATTATTGCTGTTGCTTGAGCATCATAATCTGCTCTATGATGAGCATTCTCATCCCAATCAACATCATATTTTTTTACTAATACAGATAGAGAGTGTCTACTGGAATCTGGATCTAATACTCTAGATAGTTGTAATGTATCTAAAACTGGATTTTTAAAAATACCTAAGTTATATTTGGCATAAGCCATTTCCAAGAAAGATGTATCAAATTTAGCATTATGGGCAACCATAGGTAAATCTTCAAAAAAGTTCATGAAGTCTTTTACTACTTCTTCTTCACTTGGAGCATCTTTTAACATATCATCTGTTATGTTAGTAAGTTCGACAATATTTTTTGATAAAGGTCTATTAGGATTAATAAATCTATCATATCTATCTATTATTTCCCCATTTTTTATTTTGACAGCACCTATTTCTATTATTTGGTCTACACCACCAGCATTAAAACCAGTTGTTTCAAAGTCAAAAACAACATATGTGTTATCTAATAGGACACTATCGCTTGGTCTTTTTACTAAATCTATGTCATCATCAATCATTGATAGTTCTACACCATAGATTATTTTTATTTCATCTTTATGATGAGCTAAAGCAGGAAATGTTTGAATACCATTGTGATCGGTTATAGCAATTGCAGTGTGTCCCCAAGATTTTGCTCTTTTAATTAAGTCTTCAAAAGTTACAACACCGTCCATTTGACTCATCATGGTATGAGTATGTAATTCTACTCTTTTTTCTTCTTCTAGATCTTTGATTACATCTTCTTCTTTTTCTAATTTTTCAATACTTCTTATATTTAAAACTAAATCTTTGCGAAAGGTGTTATTTTTAACATAACCATTTAACTTAACCCACATACCCTCTTTTAATGTTTTAGTTAATTCTATAAATTGTTCTTCATTTCTTAAAAATAAACTAGCATACATACTGGTAGTTAAGTCAGTAACTTTAAGGGTTATGATAAAAAAGTCTTTTTTAGTATCAGCTTCTATACCAAAAATTTTAACTTCAATTGTAGCATTATCTACTTCATAGTTTATTTCATTTAGAGCAATTGTCTTATCAGTTATACTTCTTCCAAATAAAACATTAGGATTGTTAACTTCACTTTTAGTGTACTTCCCTTTAGTTTCAGTTGTTTTCTTTTTAGAAGATGTTTTTTCCATGTTTTCAAATGTTGTTTCAATCTTTTCCATTTCTTTAGATATTTCATCTTTAATTTCTATAGATTTAGTTGGATTATAACTAACTTCTAATTTATTTTTAAAACCATATTGATCTAAAAATGAGTTAATTAAGTCTATTTTTTTGTGAAGGACCATTTCTTCACTTTTGTTATAGACTTCTATTTTTTTAGATTCTATATTTAGTCTATCTCCAAACATATTATAGTAATAGTCATTATGATTAAGTTCTATTAAGGCTTGTTTGTAGTAACTAGATAGTAATTTCTCATCATCTTTTATTGTTTCAATATAAACTTTATAGGTATTTTGACTATTATTATATTCTTTTAGTTTTTCTATAAATAAATTAATTGCTTCAAAGGGAATATTTGTTTCATTAGATATATATATTTCCCAAAGTTTTTTACTGTCAGAAACTTTAATTTTATCTATTTTGGCATCAAAGAAGTATTTTTGGTAATCTAAATCATAATTTATTTTATCCAATAGTTGTTTTAATTTTTGATTCATAATTCCTCCTACAACACTTCTATTTCTTCGATTACCCCTACTTTTTTATTAAATATTTCACTTCTTTGTTCAATTATATATTCTATAAAACCAAAAATATCCATATTTTTTAGTTGTTTTATATATGTATAATTCTCTGTATTAAATTTTATATTATCTCTATCCATATATTTTTTAAAATCTTTAGGGTCATAACCTAAATACATTAACCAATATGGATATATTTTTTCTTTTATATTTTTAAGAGATTTCTTCCCTAGATTATATTTTGAAGAAGAAGTTACTCTTGTATATAGTTCATTAGTAATAGCAAGTTCTAATATTGCTTGTAATATTTCTGGATATGTAGTTTTTATTCTAGAAAATTCGTTTCTAAATATTTTATATACTAGATATGTTAAAAAATTATCTTCTTCAGTGGAATCAATATATTTTCCTACAGTAATAATATGATGTTTGAAATCTGTTTCAAGAACATCTATCATGGGATGGATAGCACAGATTTTATAAGTGTCTTTAGGAAGATATCTTGTAATATCTTTTAGTTCTTTAGTATAGTTGCGAAGTTTTTTATCACGAAGTTGCAATAGTTTCATTTTATATTGTTTTGTCTCTTGTTGTAGTTTTTGATATAGAGAAGATTCTTCAATTAAATTATAGAGAATATCATCATCTGGTATATAGTTATCAATATCTAAATGAATATCAATTTTATCTTTTTGTAATAGGGAATATTCTATACGATGAGTATTATATATTTTTTTTCTTAAAACATCTACATCTTGAGAAAAAGAATCGTTATATAACATAAACCACATTAATAAATATTTATTAAAAACGATATCTAAATTCATAATACCACCTAGAAATATTATATCAAACATAAAAAAAAGTTTAAAGATTAAATTACTTTAAACTATATAATTTCTTAACCTCTTTGATAGTTAGTTTTCGATATTCTCCAGATTTTAATTTATCAACAGATAAAAATGCTATTTTTTCTCTTTTTAGTTTTAATACTTTGTATCCTATTGCTTCAAACACGGAAATTTATCAGTTTTAAATTAAGAAATCTTCGCAAACCATTATAAAATGGTTATTTTTTTGTCAAATTTTCACT
>CANQOV010000056.1 GCA_947625575.1 uncultured Bacilli bacterium
GTATAAAAAGAAAAGCCTAATTTCAATAGAAATTAAACTTTTTTTATTTCTTCATCTGTCAAACTCGGGTTATAACACAGATACTATTTAGTTTGCAATGTTTTAACAAATTTTATTAGGAAACTTACTAGGAAATATAATACAATATAAAATGTATTTAGTAATAATTTGGAGTGAAAAATAGATAATAAAATAACTATTGCGTTTTGTTAAAAAAGCGGGTAGTTAAAAATGTTGAGTTATAATACATATGTCACAAAAAAATAAATAAAAAAAGATACCATCTGGTATAATTAAGTTGACAACAAAAACTATACGAAAGAGTGGTATCTATGAAAATTATAACAGAAGAAATGAGATTTAGGAAGAGATTATGTGAATTTGCTTTAAAAAATGGTGTAACAAAGGCAGCAAGGCGTTATCATACAAATAGGAAGTTTGTTTATAGGCAACTTGAAAAATATGATGGAACAGTAAGAAGTTTGGCTTTAAAGTCAAGAAAACCTCATTCCCATCCAAATACACACACTAAGGAAGAATTAGACTTGATTAAACAAGTTTATAGTAGATATGATTGTGATGGATTGGCAGAAGTATATGCGCAACTTCAAAAAAGAGGATATAAAAGAAGTTATGGATCTATGCTGGTACAAATAAAAAAGATTCCGAAAGAAAAAGTAAAGTTAAGAAAAGGATACACAAAACATGAAGAGATAAGAGGTAAATATCCTGGTGATAAGGTACAAATAGATATAAAATATGTACCTAATGAATGTTTATTATTTGATACGATAGATAAAAAGTATTATCAAATAACAGCAATAGATGAATATTCAAGAAAAAGAGTATTAGAGATAGTAGATGAAAAGAGTGTAACAAACACAAGTAGATTTGTAAAAGAATTAGAAGAAAAAATTGGATTAAAAATAAATACAATTCAAACAGATAATGGACCAGAGTTTGTAAATAATCAAATAGAAACTGATAAGCCAACATTATTTGAAACGACACTAATGCAATTAGGCATAAATCATCGAAGAACGAGACCATATTCACCATGGCAAAATGGTAAAGTAGAAAGAAGTCATAAGATAGATGGTGAAAGATTCTATAGTAGAAATGAATTTACATCAATAGAAGATTTGAAAAAGAAACTAAAAAGGTATAATAGTAGATATAATAATATAGCGAAGAAAGTATTAGGGTTTAAAAGCCCAAATGAAATAGTTGAAGAATATAAGCTTAATTGTCTTTCTGCATGATAATTATATAAAAAAGATATTAGCGTTTGTCAAGGATAAATAAATGGCAAAGCCATCCTTGACAAACCCATACTTTTTTATACTAAGTAGGTAGGCAGAAAAGAACTTTTTTTAAAAAAGTGTGACATATGATTGATTTCTCTAGATTGTTAAAAGAGCGGGTAGTTAAAAAAATATTGACAATATAACAAAACTATGATATATTATTTGCATATTTGACGGGGAAATTATCCAAGTAGTTAGTTTGAAACTCTTTACAGGAAATTGTGGTCACCGACTGAGAGCCACAAAAGATAAGGCAAATTAATGAATTTCAATAATGGAGTCAAATCGTGGAAGAGCGTTAATCTAATGAGGTAGTAGAAATACTATAAACAAAGGTGGTACCACGAGCAATTCGTCCTTTATGGATGTTTGCTCGTTTTTTTATTTAATGGCTCTGTAGCTCAGTGGTAGAGCAAAAGACTGAAAATCTTTGTGTCGTAGGTTCAATTCCTACTGGAGCCACCATTTATTATTTAAAATCAGATGAAAGGAAGTGATTAATTTGGAAAATGATTTTAATAGTGATTTTGATAGTGATTTTTTTAGATTAATCACTGTAAACAAATAATCTAATTAAATAATGAAAGGGAGTTTTAAAAATGAAACATTTAACAAAGGAACAATTAAAAAAAGACCTTGAAATCAGAGATTTATCAGATGAAAGTCAAGGTAAACATTGTATGCAATTAATAATGAATGAAGTTATTGATGCATTAAAAGAGTACTGGAATTGTCCAGTTACTATATATAGAGAGAATCCAATCGTTACGGTTGAAGACAATTATGATAAGCTAAAAATTGATAAAAAAAGTGTGCTACGAAGTGAAGTGTACACAAGATATGTTGATGATAATCATGTTTTAAGAACTATGGCTTCTGTTATGGTTCCTAGAGGATTGCAATCAATAAAAGATGATATTAAACCAAATCGCTTACTTGCTTGTGTTGGATTAGTTTATAGAAGAGATCAAATAGATAGAATACACAGTGGAGTCCACCACCAAATGGATTTATGGTATACATCAGAAAATCCAGTGAGTGAACAAGATATGCAAGATATGATAAATATTATTGTTAAGGTTGTAACCGGAAAAGAAAATTCTGAATATATTACAATTCCTAAAGTACATCCATATACACTTGATGGTAGGGAAATTGATGTAATAATTGATGGAAAACCACTTGAAATATTAGAATGCGGTTTAACTAATCCTAAAATTTTAGAAGAAAATGGTTGTAAAGGAAAATATGGACTAGCTTTAGGATTAGGACTAGAAAGAATTTTAATGGTTAGAAAAGGTATTAAAGATATAAGATTACTTAGATCAACAAATGAAAAAGTATTATGTCAAATGAATGATTTAGAACCATATAATGAAGTTTCTAGCATGCCTCCAGTTGTAAGAGATATATCTGTAGTAGTGGATAAAAACTTAGATGTTGAACTTTTAGGTGACATGGTTAAAGAATCAGGTGTAGATACGCATATTATTGAAGAAGTCAAAATATTATCCGAAACTCCATATGATGATTTACCAGATAAAGCTAAAGAACGTTTGGGTATTGAAAAACATGAAAAAAATATTTTAGTTAGAATCGTTTTAAGAAGTTTAGAAAGAACATTAACTAATGAAGAGTGTAATACCTATAGAGATATAATTTATAGACATATATCAACAAAAGAAGGATATTTAAGTCAAAATAAGTCTGAAACAAAATAGATAAAAAAAGGAGAGGTATTTATAATGAATGATAGAAATGAAATATTAAATAAATTTTATAATGAAGCATGTGAAGATACAAGATTAGATTCAAAACATACACAATTAGAATTTTTGACAACGGATAGATATGTTCAAAAATATTTAAAGCCAGGATGCAGAATACTTGAGATTGGAGCAGGAACAGGTAAATATTCTTTATACTATGCAAAACAAGGATATAAAGTTAATGCTATTGAATATGTACAATATAATTTAGATGTGCTAAAGAGTAAAATTACTGATGAAATGGATATAGTTGCAGAGCAAGGTGATGCAGTTGATTTATCAAGATTTGATGATAATATGTTTGATATCATATTAGTTTTAGGGCCTTTATATCATTTGTATACCGAAAAAGATATTAATATGTGCATAAGTGAAGCTAAACGTGTATGTAAAAATGATGGTATTATGATGTTTGCATATTTGCCTAATGATTCAATGATGATAAGTTGGGCATTATTAAAAGGAAATTTAAAGTCTGGATATGATAATAAACAATTCGATGAAAATTTTGAAATTTGTTCTGAACCAAGTGAAATATTTAGAACTTTCTATATTGATGAAATAGAAAAAATTATGTATTCAAATGGTATAGAAAAAATCGCAAATGTTTCAACATCAGGAGTTGCTCCATATTTTAAAGATATTGTTGACAATTTATCTGATGAAGAATTTGAGATTTGGAAAAATTATCATTTTAGTTCTTGTGAAAGAAAAGAAGTTCAAGGCTATAGTACACATATGCTATATATTGGTAAAAAAATGTAGATATTTTGAAACAATACTTTATCACAATAATTAAAATCTTTGGGATATGATATAACAATTTATTATGTGGTGATAATATGGCCTCTGCAAGAATTCATGAAGCTATAGCAAAAGAAATTAACAAGGACTATAATATGGATGAAATATTGTTAAGAATAGGAACTGTTGCTCCTGATTGTTGGAGAAATGTGAAGAAAGAAGTTAAAGATAAATATTTAACTCATTTCTGGGATTTTAGAATTAAAAATGGCCAAGCAAACAATTATGAGGAATTTTATTTCAAGTATTATAATCAATTACCTAATCCAGTATATTTTGGTTATCTAATACATTTAATGGTAGACCAATATTGGAAAACTTATATCGATCCAAAGTATTCAGTAAATATAAATGGTATTAATGGTTTTAAATTAAAAGATGGTACGTTTCATGACAATAGTAATTTGTTTGGACATTTTGAAGGCGTTAAACTTCAAAAAAAGTTAGCTAAAGAATATCATTTAGGGTATCTACCAACTGACGAAAAAGATATTCCAAATTTTTACTGTAATATTGATGAGTTAAATTTGTCGGGACTTTTTGGGCAAAATGGAACACTAAATTATATTAATAGTGAATTATCTCCAGATGATAAAGATGAAGATTCTCAACTTTATGATTTTAATGACATTTTAGCTTATATTAACGAAACTACTGAATTTATAAAAAAAGAACTGAATCGTTTAAAAAAATTATATGCTTTATTAAATGAAAAGTTCAAAATTGCTATAGATGTCGATGATACTTTATTATTTACTAAAAAACTAGAAACATATTATTGGAAAATATTTGTGCAAAATAATTCGGATGTTAATCCTAATAAAGAATACAAATGTGTCGATTCTGAACTTTCTAGATTTTGGAGTGAATATAGAGAAAAAATGGCTTTTGGTAAAATAAAAAGGGCTACCGACTGCTTAGATTTTTTAATAGATAAAGGGTGCATAGTTGATTTAATAACTGCTAGATCTATTAATAAATATACTTCATTAAAAAAAGATTTGGTAATGTATTTTGAAGGAAATGGGCTACACTACCATTATATGTATTTAGACCTTTTTTCAAAAATTACTTTTTTAAAAGAACATAATTATGATTTATTAATTGATAATGATATAAGATATATTAAAGAAGCAGATTCTATTGGTATGATAACAATTTTATTTGGTCCATATGATTCTAGTTATTCTGGATATCAAGCATCTAATTGGAATGAAATACTTCCTATATTAGAAAAGATATTGAGTGATAATAAAAGAAAATAATTTATAATTTAATAAATTAAAATTAATTTTGTATTTTCTTCATTAATATTTAAGATTAAAATGTGCAATTTTATCAAAAAAGTAATGTCAAAATAAAAAACAGGATATGGGATGGCACCAAACGGAGGTCAAAACTCTTATTTTATAAGATTTTTTCTCCGTTTTTTTGGTGCAAAAATATTTTCGCACATGCGAAAATGAGTATATTTATATGCAAAGTATATGCACTTTTTTGTTAAAAGCCTTATTTTATAAGAAAAGA
>CANQOV010000057.1 GCA_947625575.1 uncultured Bacilli bacterium
ACAGGTATAGCTACCTGCTGAAGCATAACAATACCAAGTTGATCCACTGCTTTCGCAATTGGCACAGGCTAAGTAGCAGCTGGCATACGAATCATATGTTTTATGACAGCCTCCAGCAATATAACTTCCTCCGGTACAACCCCAAGATTTACAACTACCTGTTACCCTGTTAGCTGCAGCTACCACTGTTCCATTAGGACATTGAGCTGTTACATAAGTCTCTTTACCTTTGCTTGATCTTGTTTTTACACGGTATCCAGTTTTTGATGTACAAACATCTGTTGCTCCTGTACATTTTGTTTCTGTAATAGCACTCCAATTGCCATATTTTGGTGTTTCTGTTCTTGTACTATAAAGTGTTTTCTCTTTTACATTGGCATACATATCTCCAGTTGGTTTAGTATCACTTTGTTTTACAGCACTTAAACTTTCTGTTGAAGGACGTTTTACATAACCTGTTCCTGGGGAAGTTGCTTGCTTTGTAGCATAACAAGAACTATATAATTTATGGGTTATTGACATTGTACTATTTGTTGTATCAGTATAACTAAAAGCTGATAAAGAACTAGCTGTAACTAAAGTGATAGCTACAAAAAATAATATTATAGTTAAAATAATAACTTCTTTTTTATATTGTCTACAAAATTGTATTATCTTCTCCATAAATATTCTCCTTTACATTAATTATTTTCTACTAGTTTGACACTTACTAATTTTGATACCCCGTCTTCTTGCATTGTTATACCATATAAAACATTAGCATATTCCATTGTTTTCTTTTTGTGAGTTATGATAATTAGTTGAGTTTTACCAACATATCTTGATATATACTCTCCTACTTTGGCTACATTTGTTTCATCTAAAGCTGCTTCTATTTCGTCAAAAATACAAAAAGGTACTTTTTTAATGTTTAAAATGGCAAATATTAGTGCTATAGCAGTTAAAGTTTTTTCTCCACCAGATAATAAAGATATAGTTGTTAACTTCTTGCCAGGTGGGGTAACTATTATATCTATTCCTGTATTTAAAATATCATTTTTATCTGTTAATTGTAATTTAGCTGTTCCTCCATTAAATAAAGTTTCAAATACTTTTTGGAATTCTATTTCTATTTCTTTAAATGTTTTTAGAAATTCTTCTTTCATTACTTTATCTAATTGATCAATTATTTCTAATAAAGTTTTAACAGCTTCAGTTAAATCATTGTTTTGATTATTTAAAAAGTTATATCTATTATTTAATCTTTCAAATTCTTCAATTGCTCCAATGTTAACTTCTCCTAGTGACTTAATATTTGATTTTAAGTTATTAACCTGTTTTTTAGCTTCCTCATAATCTATTTCTAAAATATATTCATTTTTAGCTTTTTCATAAGTTATTTGATAATCATTATTTAAAATATTTAATAAATTATCCATTTTTAAACTTATTTTGGTATTATTAATTTCACAGTTTTTTAGATTTTCTTCATATTTTCTTATACAAGATAGAGTATATCTATAACTTGCTTCTAAATTATCTTTTATAGAAGTTAGTGATTGTTTTTTGTCTTGTAAATCTTTTATAGTTTTTTCTAATTGTTGTTTTTTATTTAATATGTCATAATATTTAACCATTATTTTTTCTTCTTCTTGTTGGAAGTTATCTTTTAATAGACTATTTAGTTGGGTTAGTTCTTGAGTTTTTGCATTATATTCTTCTTTTAAAGTATTAAGCGTTAGCTGTTTATTTTGGTGTTGTTCTTCTAGTAATATTTTTTGTTTTTCTAAAGAAATTATAGTTGATTGTTTATCTTGATAGTCTTTTATAGATGTTGATAGGTTATCCTCAAGATTTTTAATTTCGTTTGAAAGATTAATTTTTTTTGTTTCTAAAGATTCTATTTCATTTTTTTCATTTATTAGAGAATTATTTTTAATTGTACCACCAGTGATAGAGCCTCCAACATGGATTATATCTCCCTCAAGAGTTACTATACGATATTTTTGGTTTATTCTTTTACTTAAGATATTAGCATTTTCTAAATTATCTACTAAAATTATGTTACCTATTTGATTTTCTACAATGTCTTTATATAAAGTATCATATTCAGTTAATTTAGATAAGATGTTTATATAACCAGGTTGTTGTTTTAATATATCTTGTGTCTTTTCATCTATTTTTTTAGATTTTATAACATTTAATGGAAAAAAGGTTACTCTTCCTAAATGGTTTTCTTTTAAATAATTAATACAATTCTTTGCAACAGATTCATTATCCACTACTAAGAAATCTTTACTGGACGCTAAAGAAACATTTAATGCTAGTTGGTATTTATCTATACAAGATATTATTTTACCAATTGTTTTGTGAACACCACGAAGTTTAGGATTATTTAGTATTCTATTAACATTAGGGTTACTACTTTGATTAGATTCTAGATAATCTTTTAATGATTTTATTTTGTATTCTAAATTTATTAAGTCTTTTCTTTTGGTATTTATAGTTTGTTCTAAAGAAAGTTTTTCTGTATTTATTTTATTTGCTGTGTTATTATAAGAAGTTATTTCTTCATTTAGGCTTTGGATATTTTGATTAAGAGTAGTTATATCTAATTCTAGTGATTGTTTTTGATTATTCATAGATAGTTGTTCTTCTTTTAAGGTTTTAATGTTTTCATGAACTTTCATATCATTTGATAGATATTTATTACGTTCATTTAGAAGAGCTTTTTCTGATTTTAGTTGTTCTTCTTCTTTAGATAGAGATAAGTAATCTTTATTAGTTTTTAGTAGTTGTTCTTCACAGGAAGCTAATTGTTTTTTATTTTCTTCTAATTCAAGATCATTATTGGTGTTATTAGTATTTTCTTTGATTATTTCATTTTCTAGTTGTTCTTTAGTAGTTTGTCCTTGTTGATATTCTTTATTTAATTTTGTTAGTTCTTCGGTTGTTAGTGCTATTTCTATGTTTTCTAATTTAGATTTGTATTCAAGATATTTTTTAGCTTTATTACTTTGTTCTTTTAAGGGCTCTATTTGGGTTTGTAGTTCTTTTATTATGTCATTTACTCTAGTTAGATTTTCATTTGTTTTATCTAGTTTTCTTAAGGCTTCTTCTTTACGTTTTCTATATTTCATTACTCCAGATGCTTCTTCAAAAAGAGATCTTCTTTCTATAGGAGAATCACTTAATATTCTACTTACTTCTCCTTGAGAAATAATGTTAAAAGAGTATTTCCCTATAAAAGAGTCCATGAATAAATCTGTTATGTCTTTTAAGCGACATTGATTGTTGTTGATATAATATTCGTTTTCACCACTTCTATAAGATTTTCTTGTTACTTCTATTTCGTTAGTGGGATATTTTAAAAAGGAATCACTATTGTCAAATACTAAAGTTACAGTTGCTAGATTTAAAGGGTTTCTTTTTTTGCTTCCAGAAAAAATAATATCTGTCATGTTGTTTGTACCACGCAATGTCTTTACTGATTGTTCTCCTAAAACCCATCTTACTGCATCTACTATGTTACTTTTTCCAGATCCATTTGGTCCAACAATACAAGTAATATCATTATTCATATTAATACTTATTTTGTCTGCGAAAGACTTAAAGCCTAGAATACGAATTTCTTTCAAATACATAGATAATACCACCTTTTGTCTATTTATTATTGTCTATTTTTAACTATATATTTATTATATAACAAATGGGATGCTTCTTCAAGAAAAATAAAAAATTGTAGATTATTCTACAATTGTTCGATTTTTGATTTTATTAGGTTGTTTAATTTTTGCATATCACATCTATTTTTTACTTTTGGGGTAATTTCTTTCATTATTTTGCCTAGGTCTTTAATAGATTGTGGTTTTACAAGGGCAAATACTTCTTCAATTATTTTGTTTAATTCGTCATCTGTTAACATTGCTGGCATGTATTTTTTTAAGATTTCTATTTCTTGTTCATAAGATGTTACTAAATCAGTACGATTAGCTTTTTTAAATTCTTCGATAGAATCCATACGCATTTTTATTTGTTTGTTAATGCAATCAAGAATTAGTGAATCGTTAATTTCACATTTTTTGTTAATTGATTCTAATTGATAAGCTCCTTTTACAGAACGCAAGGTTGCCATTTTTACTTTGTCTTTTTCTTTCATGGCTGTTATTAAATCTTCTTTTAATTTTGTTTCTAAATTCATTTATACCTCCACATAAATAAAAAGAAAGAATAATCTTTCTAATATCTATTTTTATTTTTTTTCATGGAATTTCTTTTGTTAATTTCTTCTTTTTCTTTTCTTACTACTCCAGGTTTTTTGTAAAATTTTCTTTTCTTTACTTCAGAAAGGACACCATCACGAGCACATTTAGTTTTGAATCTTTTTAATGCTCCATCTAAATTACCGTTTACCGCTACTTGTGTTGCCATGCTAATTATCCCTCCTTCCGTGCTTTCTTAAATGATTATAGCAGAAAAAT
Source organism: uncultured Bacilli bacterium (assembly GCA_947625575.1). Taxonomy (GTDB): domain Bacteria; phylum Bacillota_I; class Bacilli_A; order RF39; family UBA660; genus UMGS1572. The sequence continues at coordinate 4,461 of CANQOV010000057.1, forward strand.
ATTTAAATTTCAACTTTTTTTAACATTTTTGTTAATAACTTTTTGTTTGAAATAGTGTTTTTATTCTACAATATATCAGGAAGAACGAGTGCTATTAATTTTTTGTAGTTATCTTGTTTTCTAAACATACAAAAATGTGTTATTTACTTTTTATGTAATAACACATTTCTATTTGTTTTAAAACATTATTTTATAGATTTTATTTCTTCAATACTTAAAGAAGTTATTTCACTTACCTTTTCTATATCCATACCTGTTTTTAAAAGATTTTTAGCTATTTCTAGTTTTTCTTTTTCTATACCCTTTTCTATGCCTTTTTCTATACCCTCATTATAGCTTCTTTTTTCTATTTCATCTATCATTGCTAGTCTTAACTTTTCTTGATCAACCTCATAATCATATAAACCTAGTAC
>CANQOV010000058.1 GCA_947625575.1 uncultured Bacilli bacterium
ACTAATGATATGCACCGGGCTGGTTGTCCTACTAATCATGGAGGAATATTTCAATGTATAAGTAGGGAAGAAGCAATTAATGATTTAACTACTTCTAAAGAAATGCTTAAAACAGCAACAACTTTAGCATATCCTTTTGGCGATTATAATGATTTTACCAAAGAAGTATTAAAAGATGCTGGTTATAATATGGCCTTTACAACCGAATGGGGTGTTGTAAAACCTGGAATGGATAAATATGCTTTACCAAGAATTAGAATAAGTGATGGAAATTCACTAGAAACTTTTATTGCCTCTATTACGTAAAATGTGTTAAAATATTCTAAGTTTTGAGGTGGTTAGATGGATTTAACCAAAACAAAAGAATTAATTATAAAATATCAAGAGACAAAAGATGAAAAAGCATTTAATGAATTATTAATGGCTAATATGAAATTAATTTATTATTTTATGAATAAATTTCGTTATTTTAATTTAACTGCTGATGAATTAAAGTCAGCGGGCTTTTATGGTTTTTATAAAGCAGTAATTAATTATGATTATCAAAGAATGCCAATTAAAACTTTTTCAACCTATCTAGGTAATACTATTAAAAATCAAATGATTAGTGAAATTAGAAATTGTCATGATAAATTTAAAAGAGAATTATTAATATTAGATACTACAAAGAAAGAAGATAGTGAAGAATTAATTATTGATAGTATAGAAGGAATGAATGAAGAAGATGTCTTTAAATTAGCAACAGTTGAAGCAAATAGACAAATAATTAATGAATTATTATCGTGTTTAAATTCTAAGCAAAAACAAATAATTATAAATCGTTATGGTTTAGATGGTTGTGAAAGAAAAAAATTAGAAGAACTTGCCAGAATGCTTAATTGTTCCAAACAATCAATAAGTGCAGAAGAACATAATGCTTTAAAAAAAATGAGAAAGAAAAAAATATTTAGAGATATTTATTAAAATCTATTGACATAGGGGGGGGGGTAATATGCTATACTTTATATAAAGTAAAGGAGAGTATAGCAATGAAATTAGAAAGTTTTAAAGATAAGAAAATAACAAGAAGAAAAATGGTGCTTTTAAGTTTAGGAGTAATAATTATAGTAGGAGTATCACTACTTTTATATAAAACATTTGCTAAGTTTAGTAGTGAAGTAAGTTTTCCTCTGATGAGTGGCAAAGTAAATTATTATGGAGATAGCGATATCATTTTTGGTTTTTATAATGGAGAACAAGAATTAGATAAGATGCCTCAGAAAGGAAATCCAGAGAATTTAGCATTTGATCATGCTGTTTGTGATAATGGAGCAAGTGTTGAATGGAATGAAAAAGAATGGGGACCAGTTGTTTTAAACTTAACCAAAACAAAAACAAGATGTACATTATATTTTAGCGAGAAAAAAATTACTGGAGTAGATTATTTAGAAGAAAAAGCCCAAGAAGAACAAACAAAAGAAGAACCAGAATTAATGTATGATGATACAGAAGATAGAAACTTAAGATATGTAGGGTCTAGTCCAAATAATTATATAGATATCGGAGATAGGGATAGTGATGGAAATCCAATCTTATGGCGAATAATAGGTGTAATGAAAAATGTATATAATGATGAAAGTGGTAGTCAAGAAGATTTAATAAAGATAATAAGGGCTGATAATATTGGACAATATAGCTGGGATACATCAGAAGGAGAAGTTAATAATAGTTATGGAGTAAATGAATGGAGTCAAGCAGACTTAATGAAACTCTTAAATCCTGATAGTGTTTACACTAAAAGTGGAGAAATAGGAAATAGTTTATATTGGAACAGTGAAAGTGGACAATGTTATAGTGATATGAATAATATTAATCAATCTTGTGATTTTGCAAGTATAGGAATAAGTGAAGAAGCAAGAGAAAGACTTGCCAAAGTAAGATGGAATACTGGAACATTTGCAACAAAAGATAATTCTGAATGGACAGCAAGTGCAACATACCAAGCTGAAAGAGGAAATATAGATGGCAAACAATATTGTACTAGCCAAGGTGGTGGATATGAATGTAATGATAATGTGGAAAGAACAACAACATGGGATGGATATATAGGCTTAATGAATGCAAGTGATTTTGGATATGCCGTAGGAAAAAGTGTAAGAAAAATTTGTTTAGCAAAAAGTATGTATGATTATACTGAAGATGGATGCACTAATGCAGATTGGTTAAAACCGAGTAATAGTCGGGAATGGATTTTAAATCCTGCTTTTAGTGACGCGTGCAGTGTTTTCAATCTCTTTAGTGACGGTTACTTAAGCAGTGCGGACATTGCGAGCAACTCTCGTTGGGTTCGGCCTGTTGGATTTCTGAAATCCTCTACAACAATTTCTGAAGCTGCTGGAACACCAGAAGATCCATTCATAGCTTCATAATGCTTGTTAAGAAATGAAAGTGTAAAGAGAAGTGTAAAAAACTTCTTTTTTAACTTGACAAATTGGGGGGGGGGTATGTTACAATTTAATTATCATAGAGGAGGATTATTTTTATGGAAAAAAGTAAAAAGAAAACATATTTATTAATAACAATAGTAGCACTAGGAGCAATACTATTAACACTTGGAATAACGTATGCTTATTGGAGATTAACGAAAGAACAAACTGGAGTAAATGTTGTAAATTCTGCTTGTTTAGATGTAAGTATTGAAAGAGAACAAGATGATATATCACTTAATAATGCTTTTCCAATAAGTGATGAAGAAGGTTTAAAATTAACACCTTATAAATTTATTATAACTAATAAATGTGATGATTATGCAAATTATAATATAGGATTAGAAATGTTAGATGAAACTAATTTAAGTAGTGATTATGTAAAATATTCATTAAGTGAATTAGATATGAATGATTATGAATTAGAAACTGAGGTACTTGCTAGTGAATATTTTTACAATGCAGATGATGCCATTTATGCAGCCAAAACAATGGATGTATGTCAAGCAATTACAGAAATGATGGTTTCTGATGGATTGCAAATACTAGAAGAATGTCAAGAAGAAAGTAATATAGACAATTTGTTTATCGTAGAAACTGAGTATAATGGTATAAAAACAAGTGCTTTAGGTTTTAAAACTCAAGATTCATGCCAATCTTATATGGAATCTAGCCAAACATATGAAAGCAAAGAAATAATAACTTCATGTGAACAACCAGAAAAAATATATACATTTAGAGCAGATTTCAAAGAAACATATGATACAAAAGAAAATTGTCAGGAAAATATTAATTATAATGATAACCTTAATATAATTAAAGCTTGTGAAAGTGTAAGTTCTAAACCATATGTTTTAAATGATATAGACTATGATGAGGTAACTACATATGATACTTTAGAAGAATGTAATACTTATAAAACAAACGATTATATATCAGATAATTGTGAATATCGAGATTTAAATGATTTATCAAGTTATAATGAAATAAAGATAAAAACAAAAATATTAGGAACTGAAGTAGAAGAAGAAAGTTTAAAACTTAAAGGAACCAAAGAAGGAAGATATTTAACAAGTGGTACTTTAAAGCCAAAAGAAAGTAAAGGATATACTTTAAGATTATGGTTAGATGGAGATGTAAAAGTAGAAGATGATGCTATGAATAAAATTTTTAAAAGCAAAATAATGATAGAAAGTACGATTGGCCAAAAACCTAGATCAGAAGATACTTGTAATGCAAATCCTAATAGTATAGAATGCTATTTATTAAAAAATGACGATCAAAATCAAGAACCACAATTAGCATATGATGATAATAACAATTTGAGATTCATTGGAAGTAATCCTAATAATTATGCCTATTATGATTGTGATGATATATATAATCCATCAAAAGAAACTTGTGATTTAATGCGAATTATTGGAGTTGTAAAAGATAGTAATGGAGATTCATATTTAAAACTAATAAAGTACGAAAGCATCGGTCCTTTAAGTTGGGATTCAACCAGTAATGAAGTAAATGATGGAAATGGAACAAATAATTGGCTTAATGCTAATATAAATAGAAATATTTTAAATACTTACAATTATGATGAAAGTAAATGTTATGTTGGTCCAAATATGGAAGTGGGAAAATGTGTATCTTATCACGTATCATTTTCAACTTCAGATTTTGATTGGAACATTGGTAAAATAGATAGTTTAAATAATAAAACAAATCAAATATATGAAACAGAGATTAATTCTTCATGGAATGGAGAAATTGGTTTAATAAATGTAAGTGATTATGGCTATGCAGTAGGGGGAAATGCTAGAAATGAATGTTTAGAACAAACACTTGATACTTGGAATACTTATAATAATGGAATATGCTTAAAAAATAACTGGTTAACACCTGAAAATGACACGTGGACTATTACAGGAATGAATAATAATGAAACTGATGTCGTATATCTAAGCAGTGAAGGAATAAAAAGTGGCGTAGCATCATCTGCTAAAGAAATAAAACCGGTCATATATTTAGATGATTTGTTTAAAATTTTTAATGAAGAGTACTTTGATTATTATGGAAGTATCGAACATCCCTACATAATAATATATACTGGATTCATGTGATTTTCTTAAATAAATTTTTAAATCATTAAAATATTAAAATTAGCACTCTATATTGACAAGTGCTAATTTTTATTTTATAATTGAATTGTTTTAAGGAGGGATAGTTATGTATGATAAAGAAGAAAATGTTTTAGAAAAATATGGTCGTGATATAACTAAGAATGTTGTTGATAATAAAGTTGATCCGATTAT
>CANQOV010000059.1 GCA_947625575.1 uncultured Bacilli bacterium
GTTCTTATAACATCCCTTAATAGAGTAGTCTTCCCTTTTCCTGGTGGCGACACTATTAAAGTATTATTAATAGTTTTATTCCTCAAATCTAAAATCTGTCCTATTATATGATTACTACATCCTATAATTTCTCTTGCTATTCTAAAATTTAAACTGGTTATGTATTTTAAATTTATCACTTCATCTTTTTCTATTACTGCTGTTCCAGAAATTCCTATTCTGTGTCCTTCTCTTATAGTTAAAAAGCCTTCGCATATTTGTTTTTTATATGCATAAATCGAATTCTCACACAATTTTTCTAATGTCTGTAACACTTCAGTTTGCTCTACTATATAATCTACTGGTATATCACTTTGTCTTAATTTTAAAATTATAGGATTATTCGAACGTATTCTAATTTCTTGTATCTGGTTTTCTAAATTACTATTCTGACTAAAAATATTATTTAAAACTTTGTAAATATTATTTGGGAAATATCTTAGAATTTCCTCCATAGGTTACCCTCCATATTTAATTTAAGCAACAAAAAAAGAGCATACATTATATTTAATATATGCTTCTTCTTTATATTTTAGAACTATTATAATTTTAACTTATTGTAATTTTGCTGCATTAACACGATATGAACCTCCATTATCTTCTGAACGCTCTATACTTCCTTCAATTTTATCCCCATATTCTTCGTTGCTTGGTGTCCATACTATTTTTAATTCATTATCCGTTATCTCAACATCATAAGTTCCACTTTCCATTGCACTATCTAATCCATTATCTTTTAATATTTTATCTTTATCAAGTGTTGAAAGTTCTCCAGACATTAATATTTCTGTATAACACCCATTAATAGCTACATTTATTCTATCACATGCTTCTTGTCTATAATTCTCTATTTTTGCATTTTCTGATTTTTGTAAAACACTTGAATTAAATAATGCTATTGGTCCTGCAAAAGGTAGTAAAAACATTACTGGATTTTCTAAATCTGCTAATCCTGCTTGATTAACTGCCTGTTCATTTACTTGTATAAATCTATCTCCAACTTTTTCTAAAAATGCATATACTTGTTCTTTTTCATGATTTGACAACAAAATTGTATTTGGCTTATCAAAATCTTCTATATTTGCTGCCTCTTCACTAAAGTTTACATTGTCACTAATTGTATATGTTCCTTCGAGTTGAGTATTTCCATCTTGTGTCATGTTATACCCCGCTTGATAACTTTCTTCAACATTTTGCATTTGTTGTAATCCTGTATATTCAACGCTAAAATCAATTTGTAAACTATTAGTTTTATTACTAGCATTTAATGAACATATATATCGTTCACAATTATCATCTTGATTTTTTTCAATTTCAACAGTTCCTTGTATATAATCATCACTAATACTTATTGATATTTTACTTAATTTCTTATTCTTGCTATATGCAATTATTTCAATTTTTATATTGTTAAGTTCTTCTTCAACGTTGTTACTATATGAATCAATTATCTCTTGCATGTCTTCTGATGTTATTTGAGTATCCTGATCATTTGAACTTATTTCATTTATTTTATTCAATATTATTTGATCGTCTTTTATTTTTTCTAATAATTGAATATAAATATTTTTGATTTCTCCTAAAGTTAGTGTCAACTTATATCCTGTTTCTTCCATTCCTTTTGTTTTTGAAAACTTATCTTTAGATAATTGTTCATTTAATACTGATGCGAACACTTCTGATATATGTTTCTTTTCTTCTTCAGTAAATTCAACTTGTAACGTTTTTTCTAAATCAATATTTATACCTAAAAATTCTCCTAACTTACTTATATCAAAAGCAATATAATTAGTAGATAAATAATCTGCTTGTATTCCTACAATGCTTCCAATCTTTTTATAATTTAATGGAATACTAACTTCATTTGAATAGTTTAATTTGATTTCTTGTTGTGAATTTGAATTTGGATTATCTGTTTTTCCTGAAAATTCAATATTTATATTATTGAATTTATCAAACACTTGTTGTGATTGTTCATTTCCTTGAGACATATTTACAGTATAACTTCCTTGATTTTCATAAGGTGTTGTTTTCTTTTTTTCAAAATATTGAGTAATTTTATCATCTATAAACCCATCTTTTTTATCTGATATTTGTGACACAGTTTTAAAAAATAATTCTTTATCTGTTTTAAATATGTCTGTTACTGTAAACAATAATATAAATGTTACAATTAATAAAGTAAATATTACTATTGTTATAGTTACAATTAATTTAATTCTTTTTTTGTTTGGTTTTGTATTTAGTGTTGTATTTATTGGATTATCATACATAATTTTTTCTCCTGTTTCTTAATTAATTATTCTTGTTTTCAGTTGTGATAAACATTTGCTACATCTTTTTTGTATTTTAGAACTATTCTTCATTAATCATTACTTTGTTTACAAGTCCTTCTTCATTATATTCGCACTTCACTTCATAATTAGATGAATTATTTATATTTGACATTGAATATCCCTCTGCATAATCAGTTCCTTTAAGCTTTATAACTCCGTCTATTTCTATTTGTCTTTCTTCATCAGGTCCACCATTATTTGATATAACTTTTGCTACTAATGCCCTTACTTGTATTCCTTTTACTTCTCCTTCATATTCTAAAAATTGATTGTTAAAAGCTATCTTTTCTACCTCTAACATCATATTATTATTTGTTACATTTTGCGTTGTATTATATAGTGCTATTGGTCCTGCAATAGGCAATAAAAACATTACTGGATTTTCTAAATCTGCTAATCCTGCTTGATTAATCGCTTGTTCGTTTACTTGTTCAAATCTTTCTCCAACTTTTCCTAAAAATTCAGATACTTGTTCTTTTTCATGATTTGACAACAAAATTGTATTTGGCTTATCAAAATCTTCTATATTTGCTGCCTCTTCGCTAAAGTTTACATTGTCACTAATTGTATGTGTTCCTTCAAATTGATTGTTTTCATCTTGTGCTATATTATAACTTATTTCATAATTTTCTTCAACATTTTGCATTTGTTGTAATCCTGTATACCCAACATTAAAGTTTATCTGGAAACTATTATTTTCATCATTAACATTTATTGAAAATATATATTGATCACTATTGCTATCTTGATTTTTTGAAATTTCAATATTTCCTTGCATAGTATCTTTACTAACATTTATTGATATTTTACTTAATTTCTTATTCTTGCTATATGCAATTATTTCAATTTTTATATCGTTAGCTTCTTCTTCAATATTATTAGCGTATGAATCAATTATCTTTTGTATGTCTTCTGATGTTATTTGCGCACCATTATTATTTGAACTTATTTCATTTATTTTATTCAATATTATTTGATCGTCTTTTATTTTTTCTAATAATTGTTTATAAATATTTTTAATATCTTCAACAGTCAAAGTTAACTTATATCCTGTTTCTTCCATTCCTTTTGTTTTTGAAAACTTATCTTTAGATAATTGTTCATTTAATACTGATACGAACACTTCTGATATATGCTTTTTTTCTTCTTCTGTAAATTCAACTTGTGATACTTTTTCTAAATCAATATCTATATCTAAAAATTCTTTTAATTTACTTATATCAAAAGCAAGATAATTGGCAGATAAATAATCTGCTTGTATTCCTACAATATCTCCAATCTTTTTATAATTTAATGGAATACTAACTTCATTTGAATAGTTTAATTTGATTTCTTGTTGTGAATTTGAATTTGGATTATCTGTTTTACCTGAAAATTCAATGTTTATATTATTAACTTTATCAAATACTTGTTGTACTTGTTCATCTCCTTGAGCCATATTTATAGTGTAACTTCCTTGATTTTCATAAGGAGTTGTTTTCTTTTTCTCAAAGTATTGAGTGATTTTATTGTCTATAAAACTATCTTTCTTATCTGATATTTGTGACATAGTTTTAAAAAACAATTCTTTATCTGTTTTAAATATATCTGTTAATGTAAACAATAATATAAAGGTTACAATTAATAAAGTAAATATTACTATTGTTATAGTTACAATTAATTTGATTCTTTTTTTATTTGGTGCTGTATTAAGTGTAGTATTTATTGGATCATCATACATATTTTTTCTCCTGTTTCTTAATTAATTATTCTTGTTCCCAGTTGTGATAAACATTCGCTACATCATCTAATTCTTCTAACTTTTCTATTAGTCTTTCCATCTTTTCAGAATTTTTCTCATCTAATTTTATAGTAGTGGTTGGTATCATTTGCACCTCTGCCTCTGCAAATTCCAAATTGTTTTCTTCTAGTTTTTCCATAACTGATGTAAAATCTGAAGGTGCTGTTACTATTTCATATATCTCATCTTCTGATGA
>CANQOV010000060.1 GCA_947625575.1 uncultured Bacilli bacterium
TAAAGGATTCGTCAAAATATATCACCTATTAAAATTATACTATAGAAAAAGAAAATACGCACGGGAAAATGCGTATTTTATTCATTTAATGTTAATTGATATGGTGATTCAATATCTCCATTTCCATTAAATATGGTAACATTTGTTTTTAAATATATTGTTGGATATACATTGCTTAAACCTCGTGCTGAATAATAATTTCCTAAACCAGATGTATTTAATACTGATACACGATTATAAAAATGATCTTGATTTATAGACCATAAATTAAGATTGGAAACTTTACTAAGCCAATCATTACCATTACATTCAGTATTATATTCTGAATATTTATTTCCCCAATATTTATCATTAATTTCAGAGTAAAAGAAAATATTAAAACATTCGTTTCTTCCTATATTACCTCCATTTGTAGAATATCCATAATCACTAAAGTACATTAAACCTATCCCATTAAATCCATTATCATTTTTAGACCATTCATATGGATTATTTCAAAAGTTGTAGTTCCTCGTTCTTGTTCATATAATAAATTTGGCGATAATTTATATGATATTCCGCCTAAACTCCAAATGACATCTTTATCTATCATTTTTCGGGCTGTATCATCTAATCCTTTTGGTAAACTTTCTCCTGTACTAAAATCACATTGTGATGCATCACTATCGAATATATTATAACATTCTCCAATTTCACTATTATAATAAATTCCGTTTAACATTTCTTTTAAAGTTGATGTCGTCCAATCAGTTTTGTTATTATAATTCCAAACATATTCTCCAAAATCTTTTTGATTCTCAATTCCATCTGTTCTTATTATCTTTACTCTTTTCTCTACTCCACTTTCCGTCTTTACATTTACTAGCCCTATTATTCGCCATTTCTCATTATTAAATAACACATAATTATTAGGATTATTTCCAGCATAACGATATTCTTCTTTACCAAATCCTTCGTCATCTGTAGTCTCACTTATTCCACAATGTCTTACTTTATATAAACCATCATTTTGCTTTACTAAAGGGATTTCTTTTCCTAATAAATTGGCATTTATTGGTTCAATATATTTTTCCAAAATGATTTCTTGTTCTACTTCATCGCTTACTACTCCTAAATTGTCAGTTACTCTAACTTTTATTGTATGTTTTCCTTCTTCTTGATTTAAAAATTCTTTGTAAGAACCTATTATTTCAATTTCATCGCCTAACCATTCTCCTTCTTGCCAGTCTTCTTCATCTATTTTATATTCATATTTGCTTATCTCTCGGTCATACTTTGCTTCTCCACTTCCCAATGCTGTTATATCATTTTCACATTTCGTTAAAGCTAATTCTGCTGTTGGTTTTAACATTTTTTCACTTAAATATGTTGTTGATATTGTTATTTTACTTAATAATGTTTTATTCATTGCATCATCTTCTACTTTTACATCTTCATCCATAATCTTAAAGTAAAATCTTTGCTTTCTTCAGGTGTTAAAATCCCTGTCATTAATTTTCTACCTTCAATAGTATCATCTAGTACAAATTCTTCTTCAACATCTTCTTCTCCTAATATACTTGGATACCAATAATTTGGTTCTTTTTTTTCTTTAACACATTCTTTAGTTACGGTATAATAATCAGTATTTTGATAATACCCTAATTCACTTTGACATTCTTCATTTGTATCATATTCTTCTTTATAGGTATTACTTGGTTTATATTCTAGTACATATTGATTTTCTTCAAAATTACACTCCTTAGTTACAGTATAATAACCATTATTTTTATAATATTCTAATTTACCTTAACATTATTCTATTGTTTCATAACTTTCTAAATAATAATAATCATATTCTAATACATATTTTTCTTTTACTTCATTTAATATATATTTAATAAAATTTGTACTTAAATCACTACCTTCTAACATTTCTAAATTAATTTGATAACTAGCATTATCTTGACATTTATTATGAATTGTAAATTTATATGGTGTTAATTCTTAACCTTCATAATCACTTATTGGATATGCTTTTGTTAAATTTATATCATCTTGTTCATTTGTTATTTCAAAATCCAAACAAGCTGTATTTACCACATTTTCATTTGTTTGTTCTTTTGTTAGTCTCCAATAAGCATATGTTATTCCAAAAGTTAACATTATGGCTGCCAATTATTAATATGTAATTCTTTTTATTATTCTCTTTTTCTTCCATAATAATCCTCCTCTACGATAGCAAAATAATAAATTTAATTAACCCTTAAAGTATAAGGTGTTTCTATTTCTCCTGTACCTCCTATAATTGTGACAGTATTTTTTAAATAAATCACAGGTTCGACAGTTAAATTGAAACTATCAGCCATTACACCACTACTCATTGTACCATCAGATAATATAGAACTTATGAGAAAACTATCAGAGTTATATGGCGAAATAGTCCAATAATCATTACCAATTGGTTTTAACCAATCTTTTCCTGCACATTCTAAATTATATTCAGTCTCTTTCCAATTATAAATAATATCACCCTCAGTCTCATAAAAAGGATTTTCTAAATAAGCTACAAAGCATTTATTTCTACCTAAAATTCCCCCACTTGTGGCATATCCATAATCACTGGGATACATTAAACCTACACCTTTATGATATTCTTCATCATTTTCCATAGTCCATTCTATTACATCACTAACATATGTTTTATTTGTACTTCTTTCTCTTTCATATATATTTTCAATTATATTGTCACCTTTAGTTGAATTAGTATTCCATATTACTTCACTATCTATCATATTTTGAACAGAACTTAAACCTTTTGGTAATATCCCATTTCCACTAAAATCACATTCTCCCTGAAGCATATTATAATTATCACCGACAGTATAACATTCACCGTTTTCACTGTTATAATATATTCCATTCAACATATTTTTCAATTTTGATGTTGTCCATCTATTATCATCAATATTATCCCATACAAAATTACCAAATTTCTTTTGATTTTCTATTTCATCTGTTCTGATTATTTTTAATCTTTGTTCTATTTTAATATTTTCATTATCACTTGGCACTTTAACATTTACTAAACCGATAATTCGCCATTTCTCTCCATTAAATTCAACATAATTATTTGGATTTTCCCCAGCAAATCGATATTCTGTTTTATTCCACTCGCTATCTATCCCAGTAGTGTTATGTGCTACTTCATATAAACCATTTTTACAAGATGCTATCGGTATTTGCATTCCATATATATCTACTGATTTTGATTCAGCCTCAACCATTTCAATTTCTTTTGTTACTTCTTTACTTACACTATTTTGATTATCTGTTACTCTTACACTTACTTGATGATTTCCCAAATTTTGACCTGTAAATTCATAATATGCTTCTCCTTCTTGCCAATTCCCTTCATCTATTTTATATTCATATTTGCTTATCTCTCGATCATTTTTTGCAAAACCACTTCCTGATGCTATAATACTATCATTACATAATGACAATACTAAATCGGCAGTTGGTCTTACCGCATCTTCAGCACTTAAGTATGTTGTTGATACGGTTATTTTACTTAATAATGTTTTATTCATTGCATCATCTTCTACTTTTACATCTTCATCCATCCATAATCTTAAAGTAAAATCTTTACTTTCTTCAGGTGTTAAAATCCCTGTCATTAATTTTCTACCTTCAATAGTATCATCTAGTACAAATTCTTCTTCAACATCTTCTTCTCCTAATATACTTGGATACCAATAATTTGGTTCTTTTTTTTCTTTAACACATTCTTTAGTTACGGTATAATAATCAGTATTTTGATAATACCCTAATTCACTTTGACATTCTTCATTTGTATCATATACATATTTATAACTATCATAATCATCTTCATATTCTATTACATATTTTTCGGTTAATTCATTTAATATATATTTAATAAAATTTGTACTTAAATTACTACCTTCTAGCATTTCTAAATTAATTTGATAACTAGCATTATCTTCACATTTATTATGAATTGTAAATTTATATGGTGTTAATTCATAACCCTCATAATCACTTATTGGATATGCTTTTGGTAAATTTATATCATCTTGTTCATTTGTTATTTCAAAATCCAAACAAGCTGTTGTTACTACATTTTCATTTGTTTGTTCTTTTGTTAGTCTCCAATAAGCATATGTTATTCCAAAAGTTAACATTATGGCTGCAATTATTCCTCCAATTATTAATATGTAATTCTTTTTATTATTCTTTTTTTCTTCCATAATAATCCTCCTCTATGATAGCAAAATAATAACATAC
>CANQOV010000061.1 GCA_947625575.1 uncultured Bacilli bacterium
AACCCGCAATTTAATTATAATACATTTTTTAATAAATAAAAAGACTATTAACAAATTTTACTTTGTCAACAGTCTGAAGCTCTTCACAAAATGAAGAGCTTTTAATTAATGCATATCTATATCTTGAATCAAAAGACCAATATTAATAATTCCAGCAATACCAACAATTGCATAAATAATTCTAGCAAGTGTGGTCATATCACCAAAAATACTAGCCACTAAATTGAAGTCAAAAAATCCAATAAGACCCCAGTTAATAGCACCAATAATAGTAAATACTAATGCAACTTTTTGTAAAATTACCATAACTTTCCTCCTTTTAGCGTTTCAATAGTATTATAAACAAAAAAACAAAATTTATTCATTATAACAAGAATATCTAAAAAAAACATTAATATAATTAATTGAAACAAAAAGAAGAGGTGGAAAATGAAAAAAATAATTTTAACTGTTTCAATGCTTTCCTTATTACTTCTTACAGGATGTACAAAAGTAAATGAAAGTGGGATAAAAGAAAAATTCCTAAAAGACACAGAAAAATTAAATAGTTACTACATGGAAGGAGAATTAAAATTAACTAACAACGATGATACGTACACTTATAATGTAGAAGTAAGTTTTTCTAAGGAAGATAATTTTAAAGTAGTAATGACTAATGTGGCTAACAACTATCAACAAACAATATTAAGAAATGACGAAGCTGTTTATGTCCTAACTCCAGCAATAAATAAAAATTTCAAATTTCAAAGTGAGTGGCCATATAATAATTCTCAATCGTATCTATTGTCATCACTTGCCAATGATATAAAAAATGATAAAACATCAACAGTAGAAAAACAAAATGATCAATATGTCATTAAATCAAAAGTAAATTATCCAAATAATCCTTCATTAGATTATGAAAAAATAACTTTGGATAAAAACTATGATCTTCAAAAAGTAGAAGTTTTTGATAAAGACAATATTCCAATGATAACTTTTAATGTTAAAAACATAGACAAAAAAGCAAAATTCAAAAGCGATTACTTTAGTTATGAAGAACAATTGCCAAGCGAAACTGAAACTCCTAGTGAAGAGGCTAACGAGAACTCTTGTCCAACAGATGAAGATTGTACAACTACATCAAAAACAATAGATGAATCATTATTCCCATTATACTTGCCAGCTAACACAACTTTATCCAACAAAGAAGTAATAGATACTGAAACAGGTCAAAGAGTAATAATGACTTTTCAAGGAGATAGTCCATTTATTTTAGTTCAAGAAACAGTCTCCAAAGAGCCATCGCCTACCATCATACCAACATATGGTGAGCCATTTATTTTAGTAGACACAATAGGATCTTTAACAGATATTTCATACACATGGGCAAGTAATGGCATTGAATACTACATAGTATCTGATGTTTTAAATCAAAATGAATTATTAGAAATAGCTAAATCAATAAATGTTGTATCCGTTATAAATGAAAAATAACTACATACAAAATAGTATGTGGTTTTTTGATATAAAAAATAACATAAAAAAAGATAAAGTGTACAACATAATAAAAAATATGTTATTATTAAATAGGTGAATAGTTTTATGAAAAAAGAAGCAAAAACAAAAAGAAAGAAAAAAATAAATTGCAAATTAATATACAAAAAAATAAATGAAAAACTTAAACTAGAACAACAAAGATTTAACTCCTTAGAACTGTTATTAGTGACAATAATGGCTTTAATAATAGGAATATTTATAAGTAATGTTTCTTTCTATCTTAATAATAACAATATTTCTCTTCATAACAACATCAAAGAAATAGAAAAAGTGTATAATACCCTTTTAAAAAATTATACTAAAGATTTAGATAGTAAAAAATTATCCAAAGCTGCAATTGAAGGTATGATGGATTTAGTTCCTGATCAACACTCAGAATATATTGATGAAGAAGATGCCCAAGATTTTTTAGAAGAACTAGAAGGCACCTATGAGGGACTTGGTCTAGAAGTAAGTATAGATAAAGATAACATACCTATCGTAGTAAATGTTATCCCCTCTTCTCCAGCAGAAGAAAAAGGTATCAAAGCTAATGATAAATTAATTAAAATAAATGATGAAGATGTTACCAAAATGACTTTAGATGACTTAACCAACAAAATAAAAAGTAGTACTTCTGCTATAAAATTAACAATTAAGCGTGATGATACAACATTTGAAAGAACAATATCTTTATCAACAATTGAAATACAATCAGTGTTCTATGAAGTTTATGAACAAGAAAACAAAAAGATAGGCAAAATATCCATAAGTACTTTTGCTAAAAACACTGACGAGCAATTTAAAAAAGTAAAAGAACAAATAGACCAAGAAGAAATTGATTCATTAATAATCGATATAAGAGATAACCTTGGAGGCAATTTAAATACTGTTAACAACATATTGGAGCTATTTATAGAAAAAAATAATGTCATGTATCAAATAAAGAAAAATGATAAAATTACTAAAGCATACGGTAGCAAAGAAAATTTAAAAAAATATAACATTGTAGTCTTGATAAATAGTTCGTCAGCTTCAGCTTCAGAAGTATTGGCCTCTGCTTTAAAAGAAGTTTGCAATGCCACATTAATTGGAACAAAAACATATGGTAAAGGAACAGTTCAGACAACCATGCGACTATCTAGTGGGGCAATAGTAAAATACACAACCGAAGAGTGGCTAACTTCCAAAGGAAACAGTATAAATAAAGTTGGAATTTCTCCAGATATAGAAGTAGTCTTGCAAGATAAATATTATGAAACCGGAAGTGAGATAGACGATAACCAACTACAACAAGCCATTACAACAATATTAAATAACCAGTAGCAGTAAATGCTATTGGTTTTTTCTTGCAATTAAGATATAATATAGATAGGAAGTGATGACATGAAAGAGTTAAAAACAGGACAGCATTTTAATATTCATAGTTACAAGCATGATGGTAAAATTCATCGTAGTTGGGATGAGGCAACATACATTGATAGCACTGAAGATTACATGATTTTTGCTAATTACAAAACTTTAGTAACAGAATCAGACGGTAGGACATGGCGAACGAAAGAGCCAGCCATAATGTACTTTTCTAAAAAAAGTTGGTATAACATAATAGGCCAGTTAAAAGAAAATGGTATTTACTTTTACTGTAACATAGCATCTCCTGCCATAATTGAAGAAAAAACAATAAAATATATCGATTATGATTTAGATTTAAGAGTTTTTCCAGATGGCTCATTTAAAGTGCTAGATAGAAAAGAATATAAATATCACAGCAAAATAATGAACTATCCAAACGAAATCGATGAAATATTAAAAAATGAATTAACTAACTTAATAATTAAAGTAAAAAATAAAGAAGAGCCATTTGCTAAAAAAGCAATATTTGATTACTATCAAAAGTATATGAGTATCAAAAATGAAACGAATAAAATAAACAATTAGTTGGTTTATTTTTTTATTTGCAAGCATATTATAAATTGTACTTGAAAAAAAAGCAAAAAAATTGTTGACAACCAATCAAGTATTTGATAATATAAAAAACGTTGTAACAAAAAACGACAATTTGAGTCAAAAAAATACAAAAAAATTCAAAAAAGTTCTTGACTCTCAAAAGTTAGTTTGTTATGATAGAAACTATCAAACGCAAATTAAATGAAATTTAAGTGATAAAAGCGTGAAAAAATGCTTGACTTCTTAAATGCGGTTTGATATAATTAATAAGCAACCAAGAAAAAACAGAAAGATATGATCTTTGAAAACTGAGCAAAACGTCAATATAATTTGATTAAAATTAGTAGCTAGGAAATTAAATCAAACTTAAGTAAATTTAAATAATTTTGAGAGTTTGATCCTGGCTCAGGATGAACGCTGGCGGCATGCCTAAGACATGCAAGTCGAACGAAGCAGCCCATTGAAGATTGAGTGCTTGCACGAAATTGGATTTGGATTACTGCTTAGTGGCGAAAGGGTGAGTAACACGTAGGAATCTGCCTTCGAGACTGGGATAACAATTGGAAACGATTGCTAATACCGGATTATATATAAAATGATACGTTGTTTTATATTAAAAGGAGCCTTTAAAGCTTCACTTGAAGATGAGCCTGCGGCGTATTAGCTAGTTGGTGAGGTAATGGCTCACCAAGGCAACGATGCGTAGCCGAACTGAGAGGTTGATCGGCCACATTGGGACTG
>CANQOV010000062.1 GCA_947625575.1 uncultured Bacilli bacterium
CTAAAACACTTTAAGAAAATCAAAAAAATCAATAATCTTTATGTTTTTTTTATATATAATTTAATTTATAAATATTTAAATAATCATAAGTAAACATATTAATTTTTGATAATCTAGTAATTATAAAAATTTTATAGTTCACAAAAATACTTACTGTTAGTGTTTATCTCCCTAATATAAGATCTTAAAAGATTGGCTTTGTTGTCATATATATGTAGCACACATAATGCGAAAATCAAAACTATTTTTAAAAATTTGATTGATGATGAAAATGTTTAGAATGATCTATCGACAGGACCTAGTCTTCCTCCTGAAATTGATAATTTTGATTCTGTTTCATTAATTATTGATGATGTTTGTGTGGTATATATCAATATCAAATACTCTACATGATTCGTTATTTCTTACATAAATCAATCTATTTGGTAGCCTTTGAATAAACTGATTCCTGATAAGAATGAGGCATTGATTTATATCAGTAAAAAACGCATTGATATCTTACAATCTACCAAGGATCCATTAGCATTAGAAACCTTGGAAATATTAGATTATCTGTATGTATGATGATTCTGGTAGCCCTGTCATATTGATCTCTATTTGAGATTGTATATTTCTAACTTTACTCTTACAGTGTCAATAATGTAGATGAGTAGAATGAGCTAAACCAAGACAGGAAATCAAGCGAAGCAGATTTTATCTTAATGATATACCCCATATTAAAGATTCTTTTTTGAAGTCATGAAGAACTGAAGTCACAGATATAAGTAGAAAGCAACAATTTGGTAAATAAATTCTCTTTTAGATAACTAATAGTATATTATGTCTGTTTGATTGTTTTTTATGGGTGGCTGACAGTGGAGAGATCACGTCATCTGTTATGAAGGATATGCAAGAATTTATTAAAAATGTTTACAAAGTTAATATTGGATGTGCTACATATGGCAGAAAAATTGATGTCATGGTCACAAATAATGATAAAACTCGACCTCTCTATGCGATCGAAAGGAAAAAACAGATTTGTGATTTGACAAAATTTCTTTTACAACAAACAAAAGATTTACGCATAAACAAGTGCCATGTGAATGATTTGTTAAATCTTGAATTATCTGAAAAAGAAATAGATAATATATTTGTCACAGGAATAAACTAGAGAAGTAATTAATAATAAAGCTGCTTGGTATTTCGAGGACTCTTCTGTATATTAATACTATTTTAATAATAATACACTCTACAATATTACGTAGGCTTCAATGGATACATGTTCTCAATTAAAAAATCACATAAAGTTTACACAGTGAATTTAGTTGGTAGACTAATGATTCCTCTAAATCTCAGTATGATCAAGGATTTTAAGCATACATTTCGCTTACTGTTAGGATGGAGGGTATTAATTTTCTTTGTTAAAAAAGCTCAATAATAATAATAATAATAATAATAACAGATAGTGATTAAGAAAGTTCAAATATTTTATAGCATCATTTTTATCTTATATAGGAGCACTTAATCATATTGGCTGCTGTCACAAAAGTAGCAAATTTGAGGAAACAAGCAAGAACATCTTTTGATGGTGTACTTTCAGGTGGGTTGAAGCGCCATCATAGCACAAGTGAGTTTTCCTATATGAGCCCAAAACGACGAAGAAGTGTATCTGAGTCCAAAGATTCTGCTATCAAGGACTGATTTAGTTAGTTAGTAATTGCACTTACACATTCGTATTAAGTGCACTTCTCTGTGTCTATAGAAAAAATACAGTTCTATAAAACTCATATAATATATTTTATGTAACCGTACATACCATAACAAACAAGATACATGCACATGTATATACATCAATATTTCTTCTTTTTAGCGCACATATCAGACAACATATTTTAGATAAATACAACCTTGTGGCCACTCTTTCCTGAACCCCACCCATTGGCTGTTAAGCTTGAAGCAAGTATATAACTTCTTTTTTTCTTATCCTTTTTTTATTACTATTATATAGCAACAAAGGGCATTAATGTTTTACGCTCATATGTTTTTATATTTTCTTTTGTTCTCTAAAAACATATCAAAAAATTGTAAAATGACAATAGTTAGTTAGCTAGTCGCCATACTGCTTCATAATTATTGTTTTTATCTAGATGAGTGATAGCAGTGGTCTTTTTACTCTCGCTCCCCATTTTTCTTTTTTTATATCCTGTTCTCCTCATCATTTACTGGGTCGTTCACTCTCTCTTTAGAAATACGGTGAATGTAAAGAATAGAATTGACTATCGTGATTGACTTTTCTCTTTTGCTTCTATGGCCACTAATTGCTAAGTATAGTACTTGGCTGAGTTTATAAAATTGTGATAATTTTATCATATAGATATAATTAAAAAAATTGAATTTTTTTATAATAAAAAAAGATAGAGGACATATATAATAATAATATTAATCATGAAGCTAATAAAATTATTATAAATGAATGGCAATTCTTAAATAATAATTGGCCTATAATGTATAATAAATATAAACATAGAACAGAGCTTAAAAATATAGAATTAAAAAATAAAATTGGGTATATTGCTGTCTTCTTTTTTCTTACTATATTATATGGTACTTGTGAATATCCAGGTCCATATAGTGAATTAGAAAAAGGATTAGTAATATTATATCATTTAGTATGTGGCGAAACAGGTCAATATATGAATCGATATATGAAGTATTCTTCATTTTATGCTGTATATCAAAAGTTTTGGATAGATAATTATAAAAGTTTAAATAAAAAAGTTGATGAATTTTTATCAAAAATGTTTTCATCTCCAAAATTAAGAATTTATAGTGCATTAAAACGAAATCCTAAACAATTTAAACATGTGACGTTAATTATAGATGGACATGATTCTAAAATTAACTATGTTGATACAAATATTAAAAGGGAAAAATTATACTCTTATAAGTTAAAAAAACCTGGATGTAGAACCCAAATTATTTGTGATATGAATGAAATGATTTTATGGGTATCTAAAAGTGAATTTTGTAGTGAAAGTTCTGATGGTAATATGTTTTTAAATATGAAGTTATATAATAAATTGCATATTACAGATTGTGTAGCTATGGATGGAGGTTATCCATTATTTTTAAATCAATTTTATCAAATTTCAGAAGAAAAAGGAAAGTCATACTCAGATGATAACTTTATATATCCTATTAGAAAAGATATTGGTGTTGATTTAACTTATCATGAAGCACATTATAATGAAGTTTTTGGAAGTTTTCGATCTACTATTGAAAATCAGTTCTCAGTTTTAGGCAGTA
This sequence comes from uncultured Bacilli bacterium, assembly GCA_947625575.1. Taxonomy (GTDB): domain Bacteria; phylum Bacillota_I; class Bacilli_A; order RF39; family UBA660; genus UMGS1572. The sequence continues at coordinate 3,286 of CANQOV010000062.1, forward strand.
AATTTAATCGATTTAATAATAATCATAAGGCTACAAAAATGCACGATATAAAACATTACACTTTACAATTTAAAGTAGCTTGTTTATTAAAAAACATGCATAAATTTGTAGATGATTTTGGTATTAATATTCAACCTCATCATAAATTATGGGAAACTAAAGGCTTTAATTTTCCTATTGAAGAGAAAATGATAGATATTGTTATATCAAATGAAATTAAAGTTAAAGAAAAAACTAAACGAATAGAAGAACTACAACAAAAATTACTATCAATGGAACTAAACAATAATAATGATAATATAATTAGTGAAAATGAAATGGAGATTGATAATAATAGCTCTGATTCTGAATTAGATGTTCCAAAGGAATATAATAGAAATAAAAGAAAAAGAAATAAAGGTAAGAATAAAGTTACTGATATAAATAAATTTAGAAATAAGAATAAAAATGTATATGAAATTGAACGTATCATTGGTCATAAAGTTATTGATAATGAATATCAGTTTTTAATTAAATGGAAAGATTATCCTGATAATGATAATAGTTGGATTTCTATTAATAAATTCAATCAAAAAGATATGTTAAAAAAGTATGCTAATCAAAACCAATTAGTAATTACTTTAAATTAATTTGATACTCTACCCTATATAATAAAATAATT
>CANQOV010000063.1 GCA_947625575.1 uncultured Bacilli bacterium
TAAAAATATTCTATCAAATTGGTATCTCTTATTCAATTTTTTTCTAAAAATTTCCCTACTAAAAGTTTATACTAACCCCACTCTAATACAATAACATCCCCCAAAAAAAACTCAAAAAAGTATTGCATTTTTCCACAAGCTATGATATTATATTAATGTTTTATTTCAATATGTTCTTTCCCAAAATATATTATTTCTTAACATAATTAGGAGGTGATTAACATAGAAAAACAAATTTTAGAAGTTGTTCTTAATATACAATCTAATCAAATAAAAATGCAAGAACAAATTATTGACTTAAACAATAACTTTAATAACTTACAAGAACAAGTTACTAGTTTAAATGATAAGTATAATACCTTACAAGATCAATTTACTAGCTTAAATAATAAAGTTGACAACTTACAAGATCAATTTACTAACTTAAATAATAAAGTTGACAATTTACAAGAGCAAGTTACTGGTTTAAATAATAAGGTTGATAACTTACAAGAACAAGTTACTGGTTTAAATAATAAAGTTGATAACTTACAAGAACAATTTATTGATTTAAATGATAAGTTTAATAACTTACAAGAACAAGTTACTGATTTACGTGATAATTATTATGACTTGCAAGATGAAAATAATAGTATTAAACAAGATTTAAAAATATTAATTGAACAACACAGAATTGATAGTATTAATATTGCAAAAATACTAGAAGTACAAGTATCTATGTTTAAATAAAACAGCAAAACTCCTTTTTATTAAGGAGTTTTGTTTGTTATTTACTTTATTATTTTAGAATTATCTTCTTTATATGATATAATTTTAAACTCATTTTTATTATCAAATTTAATCATTATAACTTTAGTATAATTCTCTTTGCTTGGCATACCAAGTTCATTAATTATTAAACTTGCATTGTGTTTTCTTAATGTATCAAAAGTATTCATGAATCCCATACCAGTACCGCCTTCGTCTTTGTGAGTTGTACATGGTTTCTTTCCTAAATTTGCTAATGTTTCTTCTTCAAATTCTATACCTGAATCATATATGTATAAACTATAACATTCATCTATTTTACCCAATCTTACTAATATACTTTTGTTGATATTATTACTATGTTTTACTGCTATAATTGCATCTTTTACATGATCTGCTATTAAAATTTCTAATTCATCTTTTGGTATTATGTTGTTTACCATATAATGTATGTTATCTGTAATTTGTAAATTAAACTCAATATTATTTTGTTCACATTCCGATTTCATATAATTTAAGATATCATCTATTTCTGGTATATCTGTTTTAGTAAGTTCAACATTTATTGTGTTTTCATTTATTTCTTTAGAAATATTTTGTAATCTATCTTTTATACCAATTTCGTCTGCCATCTCTGTATTCATCATCAGCTGATTTAATTTGTATTCAAGTGCTTTTTGTTTATGTGCAATAGAATGACTCTTCTTACTAAAATTCAAATTTTCTTGTTCAAGAGCTTCATTATCTTTCTTTATACTTTCTAGTTCCTCTTTTGTAGCTTCTAGTTCTTTTACTAACAGTTTATGTTTATAGTATAATCTTATAGACTTATAAATTGTAATAATCATAATTATTGCAAAAATTATAAAAGCTACAAATAAACTCTTTATAGTGCTTACATTGGTCGTTACTAATGTTATAAACGAAAATAATAAAACCATCCCCATATTTAATATTATTATATCAAAATATTCATCCTGTTTATTTTTCTTTAAAAACGTAATTCCATACTTTAGTTTCTTAATTCTTAATAAGATACATAATAATCCCCATTGAATTATCACCATTATTATTAAATTGATAAAATCAATTTCTATAAAATATATTTTATTAATAACATAACTACTAATAATCGAAATAAATAATAGAATATAATTAAGGCTTAAGGAAATTATAACAGCTAGCATTGTATAACCCATGTTACTTTCTGTAATTATTGAATATATAATACTTAATAAAATGACTAAGGATACTATGCTCGTAAGATAGTTAAATTTATATTTTATCCAAGTTACTAATATTGATGTAAAAATAATATATATTAAAGATATGATTATCTTTTTAATGTGCGGTAATTTATTATCTGTAATTTTGAAAAACGTATAACTAGTTAAGATTATCATAGAAAAAATTTTAAAAATGTATGTTGTAGATACTAATTCATTTAAATTAACTCTCAAATAACTCACTCTCCTGAAAATATTTTATATATCATATTATATATTAAAATAAAAAAAGAAGCAATATAAGTTTTACACCTTATATTGCTTCCATAATTTTAGCCCCATTTTTGAAGCCATCTTAATAATTCCTCTAACCAATCCACTATCAATCACCACCTTCCTCTTAAAACGTTTTACTCAAATTGTTAATATAAAAATATCATCAAGTGCACATATTTCAGTGGTTTTTGATGATGGAAAAAGATGGCGAAAGATGAAAAAAAATGGTAAAAAAAGAGAACACCTTTTTAGATGTTCTCTTTGGTTTATTTTACTTTTGGTAAATAAACTTATATCATTTTCTTTATCTTATCTACATAATAATATATAAACTCCATTGGAGTTGGTATTCCAGTTTCATAATTTATCCTTGCAGTATAATACTTTTCTAAGTCTTCTGTTGGCATAATTCTCCATGCGTGTATGATTGCATTTTGTATTCCGTTTGTTATAGTGGTTCCTGACTTTTTGTATTTGTTTGTTAAGTATTGAATAACATTTGTATTGTTGCCTTTGTTTTGGAGTAAATACATAATTGCATCGTGAAGATATTCTCTCCCTTTTAGCTTTGATGTAACTCCTATTAAATCCATTTGGCTATTTATTATTTTAGAAATCTTTTCTTCGTCACTTTCTATAACTTCTTGAATAGTTGGTATTTTGTTAGTATTACTTAATTTTCTTAAGTTTATAAAATTATTTAATACGTGGTCACTTGAATATTTTGGGTGGTCTTTATAAAGTATTAATTCAACTCCGTTTCTGTGTAATATTTCGTATGTTCTTTTAGAATTAACATGTGTTGTAACTATAACTATTGGTTCATAATTTAAGTTTAGTTTCTTTAAACTCGATAAAAATTCAAAAGAATCTGTACTTCCAGATAAACTGTTGTTTAATTCTAAATCTAGTACTATTCCTTCTGGATGTTTGGTTTTCACAAGTTGTATTGCCTCTATATCTGAATCTGTTATTGCTACTATTTCTATATCTTGTCTATTGCTTGCACAAATTCTAAACGAATTACAGTCATTAATATCATCTTCTATAATTAAAATTTTCATCGGCTTAGATTCCATATAAATTCTCCCTCCCTTGCTTTATTTACCATAATATACCATAAAATCTTATAAAATACCATAGGTACACATAATTTTTTTCTAATAAGATGTACATTTTATATTATACAATATTTATAAAGAAATCTATTAATTTGAAGCACTATAAGGAATTTTATATACAATATATGAAAGGAGAAATAGTTTGAAAATAAAATATAAAAAAATGAAACAAAAATAGAAAAAAGAGCATAGTTCCCCCTTACCCCCAAAAA
>CANQOV010000064.1 GCA_947625575.1 uncultured Bacilli bacterium
TATAATAATGATATCCCCATAAAAATTGTCATAATAATCATTGCTAAGAATCCAAGATATATTGTTTTAATTGCTTCCTTTTTGCCATAGTTTTCACTTAAAATATCATTTGCCAAAAATAATGAGCCATACATTACCGTTCCTAATGCTGTCTCTATACCAAATAAATCAACAAGTTTTACCGTTTGAATATTAGAAATTACTGATGCTAAAACCACCCATATAAATAATCCTGTTTTCCCCATTTTTTTGTAAATTATTACAGTTGTACTAAAGCACAATATAATTGTAAAAACAAATAATAATTCATTCATATTTTCACTTCCTTATTTTTTGTAAATTATTATATACCATAGTTGCATTATTTTCTATTGAATCTAGTCCATTTAATTTCATAATAGGCATTTTTTCTTTAAAACGCTCTAACATAATTAAATATTCTTGCTTAAAAGATTTTAATAGTTGAATATCAGTTTCAGTAAATTTTCTATTGTCCCTTTTCTCAGTATTTTTAATAGCAATATCTAATGGTAAATCAATGTACACTAATAAATCTACAGTTTTGAGATTTAATAATACAAGTTTTTTATATACATTATATATTTCCTTCCAATTTTCATATTCTGCTTTAATCAAAAATTTTTGATACACTAACAAACTTAAAAAATCTCTATCATATATGCAAAGTTTATCCGTTAATCGCAGCTTTTCTTGAACAAAATGATGATTAGCAGCCAATAATAAACTTTCATAAATAGAAGTATTAAAATGAGTTTGATTTTGCATAAATGGTGATTGTTTAACCATATCAAGTAATACTGATTTTATTGGAGTATCAAATTCTAAATCACCAACTACAATAACGTCATCTTTTTCAAACATACTAGATAATTTATGAATAAGTGTAGTCTTACCTACTCCACTAATTCCTTCAACAATGACATTCATCTAACCAACCTCCTACTAATGGATCTAAAGCTTTCATCTACTGTTAATTCATTGAAAAAATTAATTCTATATTCCTCTTTTGACTCCATACATAACCTAGCATTTAATTCAGGAGTTAAATGAATATACGTTGTTTGTCTACATATATCACACTCGTGATCAATACATAAACACTTTACTATTTCATAATTCCCTAATTTAGAAGATACATCATGTCTTCCATAACTATATTTTCTTTTTAATACAGATTCTGGTATTTTACTCATTATATCTTCAATATCCATATAATATTTTTTGTGTTCTTTCTTAACAGGCAATAATACAAGAAATCTTGGCAAAAATCCCATTTTTTTTGAATAATCAAATATTTCAACTAATTCATCTGAATTAATTGTATTTAAAACAGGAATATTTAAACAGACATTTAAATTAAGATTTTTAAACAATTGTAAATTATCTAATAATTTTTGTAAATAACTGGAATTAATTATACTTTCATGAACATTTTTCTTAGTTGAAGAAAAATTTACATGATATTCAACATTTTTCAAATTTTTCAAAAAATCGACATATCTATCTGCATATATTAAATTAGTATTTAAAGTGATTTTAAAATTATCAGTTCCAAAATAATTTAACAAATACTTTAGTTTATCCCAATACATGAATGGTTCTCCACCTGTTATTGATATATCTTTTATATTATTTTTTTTTGCATAATGATATATTTTTTCTAAATTATCTAAATTGTATTTACTACTACTGCATTTTTCATAACCTTCATGATGGCAAAAGAAACAGTCATAATTACACCCGTTTCCAATTATAAATCTTAACCCATTAATCATTTTAAACCTCCCAAGGAAATTTAATCCAATAATACTCTTTCATTTTAACTCCAGAAATAGCATCTTTATATTTATTTTTATTAAAATTAAATAATGTAGCAATTGTTATACTTTTAGGATTATACTTTTTTATTTCTTTGATAGCAAGATTTAAAGATTCTCCATTATCAATTATATCTTCACAAATTAATACATTTTTATTTACTATTTGATTAGAGTTTGTAATTCCTAAAAAATTTGGCTTTCCAAAATCCGCATTAGCATCATTACTCATACTTCTTCTTATTTGAATACATGAAGTTTCAACATTTTTTAATCTATTAGTTATTAACAATGATAATGGTAATCCACCTCTTAATATCGGCACTAAAGTATCAATCTGTAAGTTTCTTGCATTGATTTCATTAACAATTTTATCAGATAGTTTCACTATATCATCCCAACTAACATTTTTTATCGAATAATTAGTCATAATAAAACCTCCATTTAATCTATATTCTAAATTAAATAGAGGCAGTATTTCGTCACATTAATTTCTTTTTATAATTTTTATATCATTTATATTATATGTTCTAATCTCATTTATCTCACAATTAATACCAGTAATGTAAACAGCATTTGAATTTATATATACATTATGTGGCATAAAAGAAATTTCTTTTCCTTTGTATATAAAACTAAATGTTTTTTTTATATTAATCATTTTTGATATATAATTATACGTATCATCAAAAGATTTTGCTTTTATTTTATTAAAACTATGATTAAAAACTAATGAATATCTTAACTTATCTATTACATTCTCAAGTGGTATTAAATTCACATCAGTTTTTTCCTTTAACAATAAATATAAACGCTCTAAATTATTTAAATCTACTTTGTTAAAATTAAAATAAGAAGTCTCCAACATTGAAGAATAAAAATACCCTCCATATCGTCCTGGAACAGATTCCACATAAACACCGGCCTTTTCCAAGTCTTCTTTATATGTTCTAATAGTTCGATTAGAACATTCAAGCATATTAGCTAATTCCGATATTTTATATACCCTTCCTGTTTCCAAAATTTTTAACATCATAAGAGTATTACTTATTTTTGACACGTATTTGCTCTTTCGTTTTTAAATATTCACATAATTTTTCATAAGCTGAACTATCCCAGAATTTCCATCTCTCCTCATCTGGGAAATTAGCCATAGTTTTATTTGTTCCATTTGGAATAAATATAAAATCCCACGACCATCCAAATTCACCACTTTTTACTTTTGACAATTTTCCTTCAGTTTTCGATACAAATGTAACAGGTTCCTTACCATATTCAGTATATGCAAGAACTTCTAAAAAATAAGCTTCTCTTTCTTCAACACCTTCCATTAATTTTAATATTCCATCAACACCAATAGTTCGATCAACATACTTTGAATATGCTGAAGGGAAACCATTTAAAGCTGGTATAACAATACCAGAATCATTTTTCAAAGTGTCTTCACCTAAAAAATCACTTGCATATTTAGATGAGAATTTTGCAACCTCTTCAATTGTATCAGCCTGTATTTCAGGGCAATCAATGCTTTTAGCTTCCACTTCTATTCCGAGTGGCTCCAAATTTTCTTTTGCAACAAGTACTTTAAACTTATTAGTTGTAATATAATTAATTTTCATATTAACTCCCTCCTTAATAATTATTTTAACACGTATAATACTGATTAGTAAATGGATAAAGTTGCAAATTATTTATTTACTAGTATAATATTGTTACTCTTTTTAG
>CANQOV010000065.1 GCA_947625575.1 uncultured Bacilli bacterium
GGTATTTTTGATAAGTGCTATATTTTTATAAAAAAATGTTGAGGTTTTTTATCACCCCAACATTTATTATAGAACCAATATTTTTTATCTCATAAATACACATAATGTCATTAGTTTATTTTTAGTTCCTTTCTTCTTTCAATTACACAAAATTATGGTTCTTTGTCAAGTTAGTTGAAAATATAAATAAAATATGATAAAATATCCTCAAAAATAAGAAAGAGGATATTTTTTTATGGAAATAGATGAATTAATAAAAGAATTAGATAAAAAGTTAATAGTGATAAAAAAAGAAATATTAAAAGATACAATGTATGTTTATTGTGACACATATAAAAAAGAAACCCAATGTAAATATTGTGGAACAATTAGTAATTCAGTTCATAGTATCTATCAAAGGACAATATCTGATTTACCGATACAAAAATATAAAGTAAAGTTATTAATAAATGTTAAAAAGTATTTTTGTATAAATCCAGAGTGTAGTCATAAAACTTTTGCAGAGCCACTTAATTTTGTGGAAAAAAATGCTCTTAGAACTAAACGATTAGATGAATATATAAATAAAATAGGATTAAAAAATAGTTCATTAGAAGCAAAAAAACAAATAAATGATAGTCATGTTAATATATCAAATAATACAATTCTAAGAATATTAAAAAAAAAGAAAGGTTTTAATTGACTATGATAAAATTGAAAACTTAGCAATAGATGATTTTTCGTCCAGAAAAAGAGAAATATTTAATACAATTTTTGTAGATAATGATGCAAAGAAAAAAATAGAAGTAATAAATTCAAGAGAACAAAAAGAAGTAGTAATTGCATTAAAGAAGTTTAAAAATGTAAAAACAGTAACAAGAGATTTTTCTCAAACATATAAAAATTCAATTGAAGAAGCATTACCTAAAGCAAAACAAATTGTAGATAGATTTCATATATTTAAAAATTTAACAGATCATATAACTGAATATTTAAAAAGGACCATAAAAAATACAATAAAAATATTAGAAGAAACATCAAAGGTAGAAGAACCAATATTAAATGAAAGACAACTAAAGAAGAAACAAACAGCAGAAAGAAAATATGAATTAGCTTTGCAAATACAGGAGTTATTGCGAGAAGGAAAAAGTAAAATTGAAATAAGTAAAATGTTAAAAATTTGTAGACAAACAGTAATAAAATATTCACAATGGAAAGGTCCTATTGAATCAGGTTATGCATGTATACTTGATAGATATATACCATTAATCAAACAGTTAATAATAGAAGGCAAAAAAACAGAAGAAATTTTTTCTAAGATAAAAGAAGCAGGGTACAAAGGAAAAATATCATTACTAAATAGTAGATTAAAAGGGATAAGGCAAGAAATAAGAACTAATATAAAATATTTAAAAAGGAGTCAAATTAAAAAGTTATTATTTAAAGATATAGAGGAAATAAAAGATGAGAACTTAAAAAGAGATTTAAAAGCATACCTAAAAACAAATATAGAGTTAACAAAAGTTATATTAGCGATTAAAGAATTTAAACAAATAATTTTTTCGAAAGAACCAATGAAATTAGACAAATGGATACGAAAAGTAAAAAGAATCAATGTAAAAGAGCTAAATAGCTTTATTACACTGATTCAAAGTGATATAAGTGCTGTTAAAAATGCAATTATTTATAAATATAGTAATGGTTTAACAGAAGGATTTAATAATAAAGTAAAGGTCATAAAACGAATAATGTATGGTAGATGTAGTTTTGAATTGCTACGTCTAAAAATATTATCTTAAGTCAACTAACTTGACAAAGAACCAAAATTATTTACATACCCTCAATTACACAACATGATCACATACCAATTCAAACAAACAATCAAAACTTCGTACTAAGTCGAATGACATGAGACTCCGAAATACCGGCACGATCTATGCTTCCACAATTGACCTCCCATGTCCAAGAATAATCAGCAGAATCATTGCCATCTGGACCGCTGTAATGAAGATGTCCACATCCAATCGTCAGCCCCATAATTTTCATAATAATCTTCATTCTCCGTCCAATATGTTTGCATATCCATCAAAATATAAAACATACTGTAATAAGTACACAATTCCGACTTAGATGGGACAAACCATTCTTTTCCATATTTATTTAATATTCCGTTTCTTTGTATTATGTACCACAAATCAGTTTCTGATTGTTCCCCATGGGTACTTCGATATTGTGCGTCGTTGTATTTTTCTATCCAGTTTTCTGTATTTACTTTTCCTAGTCCGAATTCATTTTTTGAACTATCTACTGTTTCGTCATCAGTAAATGTTCCATTTGCATTTTTGTACCATGTAGCCACACCATCCAAAGCCTTTAGTGCCATTACATAAAATCTTTCTGTTGTTCCTCCTCCTGTTGTTTCTGTTATCATTGGTTTTTTCCATATTTTTCCTAGCCCTATTACGTCTTCACTTCCTATTGTATATTTTTTCAAACTTTCTTTATCTTCTACTGCATCATAATTATAAGGACTATAAAATTGATCCTTGTTTTTATTTTTTGGACCTAATGCTAAATCTGATCCTACTGCTAAATCCGCATATATTATTCCTTCTGGTCCATTACTTGGATTTCCGTCTAAATCCGCATAATATCCTACAAAACTTGTATCTTCTGATGCATAGTCTACTTGTGTTGCTGGCTCTCCATCACCTGTTATTTCTCCTTTGCCTTCTACTTGAAATGTATACCCATCTACTGTTACTGTTACTGGTAAGCCATTGTTACTTCCTAGTGTTGCTGTTCCTCCTGTATGATTTTCTATGTTTGTTTTTAATTTATTTGGATTTAATGTTCCATCATTGTTAAAACTTGATAGTACTTCCATTGATACTTTGTCTCTTGCTTTTCCTTTTGCATCTTCATCTACTGAATCGTTTGCTTTTGTTATTAATCCATTATCTCCAAATAGTGTGTTTATACTTACTCCTGCTAATATTACCAATACTATTATTGTTACAACAAGTGCTATTAAAGTTATACCTTTATTTTTTGGTTGTACATTTTTATGCTTAATTTTTTGATTAGTTTTTCTTTTTTTAAACATGTTTTTTCCCTCTCTTTCATTTGTTTTTTCTTTAAGTATTGTACTTAAAGAAAATTTTTACAAATTAATAATAACAAAATAAGTTAGAAAAATCAATAGAAAATAAGAAAAAAGATAAAAAACTTTTTTTAACAAGAAATATAATATACTTTTGAAATTTTATTGAAAAACAAGTAATTACAGACATATGTTTTTTTCCTTAAGTACAATACTTAAAGAATTTTTCTACATTATTATTTAATATCTCTTATAAGTTTTCCTAATTTTTTTCAAAATAGTAGTATATATAGAATAAATTGTAGAAGTTTAATTATTTTTCTACGATTTGATGTTTTTTGACCCCGTCCCAAAAAACATCTTTTTTTAATAGTTGATTTTTTGTATCTTTTATAGTAGAATATCTTTAGAAAAATGAGATACAATATTTTCAAGAGGTGATTTTTTTGAAAGGCGTTGGAATT
>CANQOV010000066.1 GCA_947625575.1 uncultured Bacilli bacterium
TTAAAGCCTGTAATATAGTTATATACTATACTACAGACTTTTTGCTATTTCCTAACTGTCAAATTCCGGATTATACCCTATATTTTTTTTATTTTCAATTTTTTATAAATTATTGGTAAAATATTTATAATTAGATAATTTTATAGTATAATACTTATAATAATTTTATTATGTAAGGAAAGTGAAAAAATATGTTATCATTAAAACCAAGAGTTAGAGGTGGATTTTCTGATAGAACAAAAAAAGAACCTATCAATACAATAATTCAAAAAGATGCTTTAGATGAACGAACAAGAAATAAAATAATTAATATATTTGATGTAATTATTTACAATTGTGACAGAAGATATATAACTAATGAATTTTATGATTATATCTATAAAACAGTTTTTTGTGTTACTCAAGATGAAATACCTTATAACGAAAGACAACCTATAATAGATGGTATTAAGAACAATTGGAAATATTATGATGTTCTGTCTTTTATAGAGGAAGTTGTTATATGGTGTAATAAAAAATTCTATGAAGATTTAACAGAAACATTTAATGACTTATTTAAAGAAGAATGTGTAGGATATAGATTTATTGATAACAAAATAACTGATATAATTAATAATGAAGAAATAAAAGAGATAGAAGAAGCCTTAGATACTAAATACTCTGCTTGCAACGAAAGTATAAACAAAGCATTAAATTTACTTTATAATAGAGAAAAACCAGACTATTCAAATTCTGTTAAAGAATCTATTTCTGCAATAGAATCTATGTGTAATATTATACTAGGTACAAAAAATGCTACTTTAGGAGAAGCATTAAAAAAATTAGAAAAAAACGGATTTGAAATACATAGTGCAATGAAAAATGCTTTTGTTTCTCTATATGGTTATACTTCCGACAAAAGTGGTATTAGGCATAATAATGGTGTTGATGAAAATACTACGTTTGAAGAAGCAAAATATATGTTAGTATCTTGTTCTGCTTTTTTAAATTATCTAATTCAAATTTATGAAAAAAAATAATTAAATAAAAGCAAAAACTAAAAAACATTCTTTATTATTATATAAATAAACCAACCTAAATGCTTGATTATAAACATTCTAGGTTGGTTAAATTTTTGGGCCATTGTCGTAGTTATTTACAATTCCTTATCTCTTGACGACTGATGCAAATAAATGATATTATTTAGTTAGATAAATAATAATTTATCGCTTTGTAGGAGAGTGAAAAAATGAAAATAAAAGAAACAAAAGAGCAAAGGAAAGTAAATAAAAAGGTGAAATCAAATAAAGAATTTAAAAAAAATAAGCGGTATAACTTTAGTGGCTTTAGCTATTACTATAACAATACTATTGATACTTGCAGGAATAACAATTTCAACAATAACAGGAAGAGATGGAATTTTGCTTAAAACAAATAATGCAACTGAAGCACTAAATAGAGAAGAAGTAATAAAATTAGCACAAATGGATATATTTAATGAACAAATGAATAACAATGAAGATTTTACAGAAGAACAATTAAAAAAAATACTTGCAAAATATTTTAATTATGATCCAGCCTCACAATTACCAAAAGATTTGTCAACATTAATATTAACAACAAAAGATGGAAAATATAATGATATATTAGCTTCAGAAATATATAGTGAAAATTTTTCTACAAATAAAAAAACAGTAGGAAGCATAAAAGAAGCAAAGAAATTAGTAGATGGTAATACTATAATCACCTCAGATGATAATGTAAAAGTAACAATTCCAGCAGGATTTACAATTCCAGAGGAATCACCAAATAACGCAAAAGAAGGCATAATAATAACAGATAGTATAAATGAATCTACAGGAAAAAGTGATGGAAATGAATTTGTATGGATACCAGTAGATTATGATTTAAAAGTAGTAGGAACAGGAAAGATTATGGCAAAAGAATCAAGAGCAGAGAACTATGAGGGTAAAGATGATAAAGGTAGAACAAATTATGAAGGTGTGCTTTATGATTTTACAGAAACAAACTCAGTTGAAATATCATCAGAATCAGATGGACAAGGAACAAGTGGATATAGAGAACCAGATTCTAACCTTTGGCACGACGGTTCACATGGGGAAGATACCTTCCTAAAGAAAATTCGAGACAAGTTAATTGAGGAAGCAGAACGATACACAGATCACGCCACATTCATTAAAACGATGCAAGAAGATTATAATGAAATGATAGAGAGTGTAAAAATATATGGTGGTTTTTATGTCGCAAGATATGAAATGAGTATGGAAGAAATGGTAGAAAATGTAGCAACAAATAAACCTACTTCAAAAGTGGGACTAGCGACGAATTCGCTTAATTGGAAAGTATCACGTAGATGGTATGGATTATATTCATGTGCAAAAAAATACACCAATACAAAAAATTCAGTAAAATCAAGTATGATATGGGGTAGTCAATATGATGCAATGTTAAACTATGCATTAACAGGAGATGATAAAGAAAAAGTAACAGCAACAGGAAATGGTCATTATGGAAGTGCAATCGAAACAGGAAAAACACCAACTGATAAAATACTAAATATTTTTGACTTGGAAGGAAACTATAGAGAGTGGACATTAGAAGCATACACATATGACCACCGAGTTGCTAGGGGAGGTTGTTATAACGACCCCAAAAACAACCAAAAATTTACGCCAAGTTCTCGCAGTTGGCTTACAGGTACTGACAATACCAACGGTGAACAGAGTACTCGTTTCACACTTTATATATGTAACAATAAATAAATCTATATCAATAGAAAAACGACAAAATTTCTAAATTGTTGAAATTTTGTCGTCTTTTTGTCAATGGAGCGATTTCGAAACAGGTATGCGAAATTTTATTTCTCAATCCTCTCCTTATATAATTCGATTTATTATCTTAAC
>CANQOV010000067.1 GCA_947625575.1 uncultured Bacilli bacterium
AAATACAAAAAAATCAACCCGAACGGATTGATTATATATGTTAAGTTCAAACTATAAAAGTTCGAACAGAAACGTCATTGGAGCAAACGACGGGAATCGAACCCGCATCCTAGCCTTGGCAAGGCCATGTTCTAACCATTGAACCACATCTGCATAACTACAATTTATAGGATAACAAAAAATAAATAAAAAATCAATCATTTTTAATTATTTTCTCTATTTTTTCGTAAGGCACAACCACAATAAAATTGCATAAACCATACGCTCCAACTTGTCCTTTCTTAAAAAATAGTATTAAACCCTCACGAGAAAATGCAAAATTTTTAAAATTATTTTTATCTCTATCAGTAGCACTGTTAACTAAATTCAAAGTATAATCATTTTGATTTAATTTTTCATCTTTAATCAAACTATTCTTTGAATAGTTAGATAATGTATCAATAATATCACTATCCATATCTATAAGATCATCAATATCAACTACTTTATTCGCATTTCTATCATAATTAATTGAGACAATATCATAAAAATAGTCATATCCTTTATCTATTTCTACATAAAAAACATATGAAATATATCTCTCATATTGATAAACATCATAATCAATATTTAGTTCATAAAACTGATTATCTAATAAATTAGCACCTTTTAAATAATCATTAAAATACGTAATATAATAACTTATATTCTTATCAATTTTTCTATTTAAATCCTTATAATTAGTTGAAGGATAGTACACCTTCATTTTATTTCTTTTTGCAAGATTAATATTTTCAATCTTTTTAGTAGAAGTATTCACATTTACTAAATAAATATTATCATCTTTATAATAATTATAAATTAAATATATAACGACTAAAACCAAAAAAACTACTAACCAAACCCACAATTTTTTATTTTTCATACTAAAACTTATGTTTCTTATAACATTTTATTACATATTAATTATTTGCTTAATAAAAAACACACATAAACTATAGTAGGTGAGATGATATGTTAAATTTTGATTTGATTAAAAACACCTTAATTGTAGGCATGGCTAGTGGAATTGTCACTACTTCATTAGTTCAAAAAATAAAAAGATGTCTTCCCAGCAAAAAATGGTTATGTCCAATAAGTTTTATAATATCAATGATTATAGGTACACTTTTTTCTCTTAGCTTTAGTACTGCTAGTATCATTGATTCATTATGGGCTGGATTATTTAGTTTTATTGGTGCTGATATGTTATATCAAATGTTTGAAGATAAAATTTTTAAATCATTTTCTTCTCTTAACAAAACCATTTCTATTCCTATTGAAAATGAAATTAAAGGCGAATTAAAATGAAATACTTTAGGATGCCACTTATGTGGAACGCCATAACAACTTATTTTAGTCCAAGTCATTTAGCTATTGATTTAGGTTGGAACAATAATCATGGTGGTAGTAATGTTGATGTTTATAGTGCTAGTGATGGCAAGGTTGTTTATAGTGGTAATACTTTTGGTACAGCGGGTATAATGGTAAGAGTAAGATATGATGATAAAGATGATAATACTACTTGGTATTTTCAATACAAACATCTTTCCAGTACCAGTGTTAAAACTAATCAAACCATAAAAATGAAAGATAAAATTGGCAACATGGGAGGAACTGGCGGATATGATCCTCATCTTCATTTTGATGTAATAAAATGCCCTTATGGTTATGAATATGAACAAACCCAAGAATCTAGAGAAAAATATTCTGTAAACCCACTTCTTTATTGCTTTTTATACCCAGATCAAACTTGTAATGCTGCAAGCGAGGGTAAAATTCTAAGATTATTAGGACCAAACATTAAAACCAACAAAAACGCTAGTGAAAACCAAGTTGAAGTAATAGGGTATAAACTTAATTGTCGAGATAATTATGGTCTTGACGGCAAATTTTTAGGATACATTGACTATGGATATTACAATTATCAAGAAGTAAAAAACAAAGATAGCTACAACTGGTATAAAATTACTGATAATCTGTGGGTAGCAGATGTAAAAGGAAGCCTAAAAGTCTATCCCCAACAAAAAGACAATGACTGTGAAGAAAAAATAAAAAAGCTTGAAGAAGAAATAAAAAATTATCAAGAGCAAATAAAAAATCTTCAAGATTCCACCCTTAAAGATTACTATGTTTTTACCGCAGACAAAGATGCCTATTATTATATCTATCTACAAAAAAACGAAGTAGTGTACTACAAAAAAAACGAGTGAAATTTTTACTCGTTTTTAATATATCCTAAATCTTTTAATTTACTTACAATATAATCTTTATCTCTTGTGCCTACAAATCTTGCTCCCACATCAACACCATTTTCATAGAAAATAACAGTAGGGGTAGCATCAACACCAGTTATCAACTCATTAAATTTATCTCTTTCATCATCATCTATTTTTGATAAATTGATTGAATAAACAACGATTTCATATTGTGCTAAAACCTTTTTAAACTTAGGAGAAAAAGCCTCACACGCACTACA
The DNA here is from genome assembly GCA_947625575.1 of uncultured Bacilli bacterium. Classification (GTDB taxonomy): domain Bacteria; phylum Bacillota_I; class Bacilli_A; order RF39; family UBA660; genus UMGS1572. Next base: position 2,498 of record CANQOV010000067.1, read on the forward strand.
CTTATCTTTTTTAATATATAAAATAAAACGATCCTTATTAGAAATTTTTTCTTTTACTTCCTCAAGATTAAGGTCTTTGACATATTTATTTTGATTATATTTATAAATCCCTCCACCAATTAATAAAAGTAAAAGACAACCAATAATTACCAAAAGTATAATTTTCTCTTTTTTCATTAAATCCACCTCACAATTAAAATAATAACATAAAAAATGTCAAAATGAAACAAATATATTGTTAAGATTTTTTTAAAATGATACTTTTTTAAGTATTAGACTAATAACAAATAAAGGCAAGCTTTATTTGAGAAA
>CANQOV010000068.1 GCA_947625575.1 uncultured Bacilli bacterium
CATATCGACTTTTTCGCGCAGTGGTAAAGGAGTGGAACGAGCTAAACCAAGACAGGAAATTAAGCGAAGCACATTTTATCTTAGCAATATACCCCACATTAAAGATTGTTTTTCGAAGTCATAAAGAGCTGAAGTCATAAACATAAGTAGAAAACAACAATTTGATGAATAATTTTTTTTGATAACTGATAGTATATTATGTCTGTTTGATTGTTTTTTATGGGTGGCTGACAGTAGAGAGATCACGTCATCTATTATGAAGGATATCTGAGATTTTATTAAAAATGTTTACAAAGTTGATGTTGGATCTGCTACATATGGCAGAAAAATTGACATCATGGTCACAAATAATGACAATACTCGACCTCTCTATGCGATCCAATGGAATAAACAGATCTGTGATTCGACAAAACTTCTTTTACAATAAACAAAAAGTTTACATATAAACAAGTGCCATTTAAATGATTTGTTAAATCTTGAATTATCTGAAAAAGAAAGGGATGATATATTTGCCACCGGAATAGACTGGAGAGGTAATTAATAATAAAGCTGCTTGGTATTTCGATGACTCTTCTGTATATCAATAGTATTTTAATAATAATACACTCTACAATATTACATAGGCTCCAATGGATACTTGTTCTCAATTAAAAAATCACATAAAGTTTACACAGTGAATTTGGTTGGTGAACTAATGATTTCTCTGAATCTCAGTATGATCAATGATTTTAGGCACACATTTTGCTTACTGTTAGGAGATATAATCAATTCCTATTATTAATTAATCAACAATTGTAAATAAAACTTTCTTTTGTTAAAATTTATATATAATATTTTGTTTTAAAAAATACTCTTTTATATGTAATATCTTTCTCATTAAAATTATTTTCTTTAACCCAACTGTTATCTTTACTTTTATATCTTTTCCATTATACTAAAAATTCGTAATTATTATTAATAACTTTATGTTTTATAATACTTTCTATTTCATAAATATTTTCATCTAATATAGTATCTCTCATATCAGATATATCAGGTATAATTTTATTTTTTCCTCTTCTTCTTTTTTTTCTTATTTATATTTTTATATTGAGGGAAGTCAATATCACTTTCACTTTTATTATCTTTAATATCACTAGTATCTAATAACATATTATTAACATTATTATCACTTTCATTAATATCCATATTTAAAAATTTATTTTGAATTTCTGATAAATTGTTTATTTTTTTTGATTGTTTTATACTATCATTATATACTATATCAAAAAGTTTATATTCTGATGGAAAATTAAAACCTGATTGCATCCATAATTTATGATGTTCTTGTGTTTTTATATTAAATTTTTCACTAAATTTTTGAATATTTTTTAATAAAAAGCATACCTTTATTTGTAATGTTATATATTTTATATCATCAGTTTTTAGTGTTGAATTGTTATTACTAAATCTTTTAAATTTATTATGTAATTCACAAAATTGGTTCTCAATTTTACTTCTGAAACTACCAAAAACATCATTAAAATGGCTTTCTTGTTTATTTAGATTAATACCATTTTCCTTTCGTATAGGATAAAAAAAATTATCATCATTTAAATCAAAACCTTTAATTTCACATATTTCTTCAAATTGTTTTAAAAATAATACATATCCACCATCTATTGCAACACAGTCTTCCTTTTTTATTTTATTATATAATTTCATATTCAAAAACATACCTCCATCACTACTTGATCCAAATAATTCAGATTTTGAAACAGATATAACCATATCATTTACATCTGCAAGTACTTGCGTTCTACGTAATTCCTGACTTTTTTAATTTATATGACCACTTTTTTTGATACTCTATATCAGGTTTATTATACTCAACAGTAGAATTATGCCCATCTAATAATAAAGTTACATTCTTAAAAATTTCTGGGTTTATAATTAAAGATGATAACAATCTAACTTTTATATTTGAAAACATATTCATTAAATAATAATCTACTAATTTATTTAAATTTATATAATTATTAATCCGGTTATCGTACATTATAAGAACCAATCCATTTTAAAGTAACCACGTGACCAGCGGGCATTAAATTTGGCATAGTAATAATAGTGCTTATTGTCTATCTAATGGTGTCTCTTATGTGGCTTAGCATGCAGTAAATCACGAGAACAAAGCATTTAAAGTTAAGGACCTCAAATTTCCAAAGTTTTGAATTTTTCTAAAAAAAAACCATAATCACTAAAAACATACTAAACTAGAAGATAATGTATAGATATGCTATACTACTATATACAATATAAGCATGATTTTATAAAAGTATTGAACAATTTATTTTGATGATATAAAGATAGGGATAAGATAAAATAATAAGAAATATAAAGATAAGAGAAGATTTAGTATATATATAGCATATAATCTTAACAAAAGCTCTATTTAATTTGTTCGGCGACGCTGAGCAGGAGGTGGAGTAAACTCACTATAAATAAAATAAATTTAGTATTTAATAAAGGAGTTAAAATAGAATTATGCTTAGTTATTACCTATGATTATCAGATTCTGATTCTGTAGAAGAATCAGAATCAGAACTATATGTATCTGGAAGATCAACAAACTCTACAAGCTGATTATCCTCTTGATATTCGTACTGTGAATAATCACCGGGAACCCTTGTTGGCAAATTATTTATAATATCTTCTGTATAATGATTATTATTACTAGTAGAAAATTCCGTACTAGCAAGTCCTTGTAAAAGGCTAGTCCA
>CANQOV010000069.1 GCA_947625575.1 uncultured Bacilli bacterium
AAGCATTATTAATAATATATTTAGATATTAATATAAATGTTTCTCTATCAATTTTAGATTTCTCATTACAAATATCTTTATCAATAATTCCATAATAAATTGATTTTAAATATTCTTTAATATCTTCTTCTAAAGTGTACTCCATCCTTTGTGGCATTCCACCAAATCTAATATAATTTTGTAATGGTTTAATTGGAAGTTCTAAATTGTTATCTTCATAATATTTAATAAATTCACTATAAGTAAAAGGCATTATTTTAAATTCTTTACATCTACCAACAAGTAAACTTGCAAGTCTACCAGATAAAAGTTTAGAATTACTTCCAGTTACAAAAATTGAAACATTTTGTGTAGCTTTCAATGAAGCTAATACTTTTTCGAATTGATTAATGTGCTGAATTTCATCTAAAAAGATATAATATTTTTGATCATCTATTATTTGATTTAAAATATAATCATTTAATTTAATATAATTTTTGATTTTAGAAAATTTTACATCTTCAAAATTTATCGCAATAATGTGGTTTTCCTTTACTTTATTTTCTATAATTAATTCATCTTTTATTTGATTTAATAAAACGCTTTTCCCACATCTTCTTACACCAGTCAAAACTTTAATTAAATTTGATTCATAAAATCTTCTGATGTGTTCTAAATATTGATTTCTTTTAATTAACATAAACATTCACCATATATATTATATCATAATATATTAAAAAATGTGTACAAATTTAAAATTTTTTTGAATTTGTAACACATAATTTATCTTTTTAAAGACAATTGTTGTTTTGGTAACTACACTCACTTTCGAATATATCAACTTTAAATCAATACCCGACTTTTACAGTTGATATGCTAAAAAAAGGTTTATTTAGGTATTTAGCCCAAAATAAACCTTTTTATTATTTATAAACTATATCACTTAAATAATGTTCAAATCCTTGTTTTGAATATATTGAATAAGGTATTTCCTTATTAAAAGATTTTATTATTTCTATATAATCTTTGACTATTTGATCATCATTTTCAAATACTAATTTGTCTTTCTTAAATTCTTTTTTGGTTTCGTTTCTCAATACTCTTATATCTCCATTTTCTAAATGAATACATTTTGCTGTGCCTAAAGCCTCGACTATTCTCTCTACTGATAATTTGTACTGTAGTTTGTATTGTAACAATCTAATCATCACTAATGCTACATAACAAATTATAAAATGACCATTTATATGACTTTCCGTATTAACGTATATTGGTCTTAATTCTAAATCTGATTTTGTTATCCTAAATGTTTCTTCTATACGCCATAAGCCACTATATACTTCCATTATTTTTTTATAGTCATATTCTAATTCACTTGTTATTATACAAAAATATCCATCATATAATGCGTCATTATATATTTTTTCATTATCAATTCCTTGCTTTTCTTCATCGGCTATTTGTCCCGTCTCGCTTACTAAATGTATTGTCTTTAAATATTGTTCATATGCATGCCTTATCTTGTATACATTGTTCCCTAATGATTTGATAGCTCGTGCTATTTTATCATCTCTTTTTTTTACGCTCATGATGGCATCTTCTAATTTCCAATATATTAATACTTTACGTTTTTTTGTTTCTTTCTTGCCTTCTAAATTTGTTATTTCATATTCTTCGATAAATTCCTGATATTTAAAAGTTCTATTTTCGTTATATGTATATTTGGTGTCATCAAATAATCTACTTTGATATCTTTTACCTTTTTTGCCTCTTAATATTTGACTTACTACATACCCGTCATTGTTATTTACTATGTATTCTATATTACTGCTACTATTTAATCCTTTATCTGCTACTACTATTAATCTATTTAAATCAAAATTTTCTTTAATACTTGTCATCACTGGTTGTAATGTCTTACAATCAGAAGTGTTCCCTTTAAATAAACTCATACTAATTGGTATTCCATTGTTATCCATAAATAAACCTAATTGAACTATTGGATCCAATCTATGTTCTTTGCTTACTCCTCGTTGTCTTAAATCTTCCTCATCTTTAGGAAAATCAATCTCAGTATAATAATTAGTTACATCATAATATGCATAACTGCTATCTCGTCCTATCATTTCTTTGATTCTTTTATTTATTTGACTTTGAATTCTTATCTTTAATTTATCATATCGCTCTAACGAACGATATACATCATATAATTTAAATCCACAATCCATATTATACAATGACTCTATTGTACTCGTTGTTGCTCGCTTTGAATCTGGATTCAATATCCTTTGGATTGAAAAGAATTTTAATATTTCATTTAAATTATATTTGCATTTAAAATCCTGAGCATCAAATACTTCATCTAATTTCATACTGTCATATATCGCTTCTAAATATTTATATCCATAATTGTATGGTAATGAATTGATATCTTGATCAAATTTTACATTTATCGAATGGTATACTTTCTTTTTTCGCCTTTTGTATTCTTCATCAAATTCTTTTACTTGTTCTAAAAATTCCTTTTGGTTGCTTGCATTTTCCAAATAACCAAAATCTTTTATAGTGCGTTGCTTCATTTTACCAGCTTCATCGCGATATCCTTCAACTACTCTTATTTGTGTCTTGATTATCCCACCTTTTAATTTGTGTTTATCTTTTCTTATCATTTATTCCACCTCTATATATTAATATTATAGCATATTTTAGCATATCAATCAAAT
>CANQOV010000070.1 GCA_947625575.1 uncultured Bacilli bacterium
AAGAATCTCTGTGTTGAGAATTGTCATTGTTTTATTAAACCTTAGTGTGATTATATTTTATATAGAAAAAAAAATTCTAAAATAAAAATTAATTGTATGCATGGTTTGAATCTCCGAAATAGTAAAAAGTTAATAGAATTTCAAAAAGTTTATAGGTAGTAACATTTTTGCTGCTGTGGATATACCTGTATAATAATTTTGCTTATCCAATTAGAAAAGAGGTTAATAAAAACTTAACAATTAATGAATTAAATTATAATAGTGAACTTGGATCATTTAGATCTGAAATTGAAAGCCAGTTTTCTATATTGGCATCAAAATTCAATAGATTTAATAATAATAAAGCAGCATTACAAATGTCAGATAAAAAATATTATAATCTCCAGTTTCGTGTTGCCTGTTTATTAAAAAATATTCATAATTTTTGTGAAAATTATAATATAGAAGTTCAATCTCATCATATGGCATGGTATAGTAATAGGTTTGAATTTCCTACAAAAATGAATAAAATTAATTTAGTTTTTAGCAATGAACAAAAAGTAAATAAACAATATAATGAAATGAGAGAATTACAATCTAAAATTTTAAATCTAAATATAGAAGATATTGAAAAAGTTATAGAAAATAATATAGATGATAATGAAATTTTAATAAATGATGCTCCTAAAAAAAGAAAACGTAATCAACAAAAAACTAATAATAATGATAATATATTTCAAGTAGAAAAAATAGTAGATCATATGGTTGATAATAATAATAAATTAATATTTTATGTAAAATGGCTTGGTTATGGTGATAATGAAAATAGTTGGGTTAAACAAAATGATTTTAGTACTAAAGATATTATTAATGATTATATAAAAGAGAAAAATCTTTAAAAAAAATGACATAGTCTACCCTATATATTTAAAAATGATATACTCTCTTCTAATAATATAAAATTATATATTTCAATTATATGTTTCTATAGAAACTATTTTTTTCTATTTTTAGGGTTTTTAGAAAAATATATGCCATAGTGATAACATAATTTTTTTTAAACATAGCAACAAGCTTTTTTATATTTAAAAATTTTTTTATTATGTTTCTAAGATATATATATTTATTTAATTTTTTTTAGGTTTTTTTCTTTTTTTTCTCATAGTTCCATATTTTAACTTATACATAGTATTAACATATATATGTAATATATTTTATATTATTTTTTTCCAAGGTTCCAAAAAAAAATTTGGGTTCCCAGCAAAATTGGAACCCGTCGGAGTAATAACTAATGTTATTGGACAACTTTTTGTCAAATAACAATTGTTATTAACTTTTGGGTTCCCACTTTCGTTCCTCGCATATTACTACTATTATAATTTTTTTCTTATTATTATTAAATATAGTTTTGTGTCAAAATGCATCAATAAAAAAAAAATTCAATAAAAAAAAATTCATAAAATTTTTCTTTTCATAACGATTGTGTATTTATTCCTTCAGTGTGGGATATCAGTTACATCTATCTTTTTACTTAAGTCTTAAAAAAATATTCTTCTTTATTATGTACAAGAAATATTTTTTTTCTTTTATCCAACCCATTTATTATTCTCATATGAACGCATATATTTATTTTTTGAGAGTGTGTTAATACAATGTTTTTGAAAAAAAAATTACTTTTTTGTTAGTACGTATATATCATTTTCTATTAATAGAACCAAGTTACGCCGCTAAATTATTGCGTGCTTTGCTTTTTGACGATTCACGTTACTGCGCTGATTGGCTTCTTGCATGATATACATTATTGCGTGCTTTGGCTTCTTGCATGATTTATCTTATTGCGTGCTTTGACTTCTTGGACGATTTATATTATTGCGTGCTTTGACGTTATGGGTGGTTTTTATTATTGGGTACTTTTTTACTATTGCGTTATATTCATCATCATTAGCAAATCGAAACTAATTCTATTCCATACACACTTTTTGCTATACATGGCCATTGATAAAAATTTAATATAAATAGAGAGAATATTTTATTTTAATATGTAAACTTCATTTCACTTTTAATATTTTGTATCTTGTTGACATATTATTGCCTCCTTTTCTCATTAATTTCTATTAATATAACATCCATCTACTCAATAACATCTTTTTTTCTTAAAATGTCTTCCCCCAATCAACAAAGCCAACCATCAAACTCCCGATCTGATGCCCAATCTACCACCCGTCGTCAAGCAAAAGAAGATCATGAGAGATATGTGTCGTAATAAATTGGGCGGATCAATACCTTAGCCAATAGTAATAGAATATAACAAATGATAATAAAGAATAACAAATATAATTCAAAAGATACCGGTTTATTATTTTATGAGTAAGGACTATTTATATGTTTTCTAATAATGATAATAACGTATATAATGTGGATGACATGTAATTACAAGCAGAGGTATAAAATGTGAGTCATTGAAGTAAAGTATATACTGTCTGTGATGATTACTAGAATGGCAACAGGAAGTTGACTCATAATTATAATGCGTAGTGTGACACGATTCAAAAAAGGAAATGATAATGACATTGTTTTTAGGCTACGACGTATGTTGAGAAATTGATTAATGATCATATTCCTCATTTTGCAAACTTATATAAAAAGAAAAAAAGTAACATCAAGAAGCGAAAATTACAAGAAAGCAGCTCTACTGGTGAAGATGAAA
>CANQOV010000071.1 GCA_947625575.1 uncultured Bacilli bacterium
TTTAACACATTAAAAATATTAAGACAAACCACCAATTTTAAGATTTCATAGAAAAAGATATTTAAAAAACATATTTTTATCTATATAAAAATAAAAATTAACAATTAAAAAACACCTAGAAATATTATTTTAGGCATTTTTCATATTTTTTTAATTTTTTTTAAATTTTTAATAAATTACTAAAACTGAACGATCTGTTAAAGCTGAACTAGCGTATCCAGTATTTGAATCAAATTGAAATATTCCACGAGATTCTGCGTTTACGCTTCCTACCGCTCCGCCACCACGATAAAATACTTGTATAGTATTTCTAATTAAATTGCTTCCGTCACCATGCCAGCCTCCATTTTCTATATTAAGTATTTTTATTACTTCTTTAGTAGCATCACCAAGCTTACATCTTTTGTAAGCAGCTACATCCCAACGAGTTGTTCCATTGCTATATTCATCATAATATTTCTTATTTGGATAGCTTGTAAATCCTGTTGCTGTTACATCTTGGCCTCTAATACCAGTCATAACAGTATCCCATAATCCACCAGACATATCATATATTCCATAGATATTACCTGTTGTACTTGCTCCAACACCTTTTCCTTTGTCCTTTGTAGTTTTTTTGTTAGTATTATCTATTACATAATCATCATAAGAGTATGCTCCATAAGTTGAATAAGCTGTATTTTCTAATTTATTAGTTCCCCCACTTCTTCCTGTATATTGATTGCTGTTATTTGCATATGTTTCAGAACAATTACCATTTTCACATCTTCCATATTTTGATTGAGTTAAATAAGCTACTGCACCCCACTCCATATTTTTAGTTAAATGCGTATCTAAGTTATTATCATCTCCAGTTAAATCACCAGTTGCTGTATAGGCTGTTGCATTACTTGGGAATCCATATATATTGTTTTGTAATTCCATTTTTCTCGTTTCTTGGAAAAAAGTTGATAAAGCCTTATTATTATTTATTGTTACATCTGGTTTTATAACAAGATTTGATGATTCTAATCCATTTTCAAATTTTCCATACCAGAATCCTGTTAATTCTTTATCTCCAAATGTAAATGCTGGATGAGTATATGTACTTACACCATTTTTTATTTCTCCATTGGTTTTATCTTCACAAGTTTCACTTGTGCCGTCAGAATTATTTATATTATCCATACACCTTACTGTGCCTGTGGTTTCTTTATCTTTTTCAAAAGTAATTTCTATTTCTTGTTCTTCACTTACTTCACCGCCTGTTAAATTAGCATTAAATATTCTATATTTATATCTTGGTATCCAAACCCACATTGTTGTTATCATATTCATATCTATTGCTTGACCAGGTTTAAATTCATCTGCAAAGTTGTAATATGATAGTAATCCTTTATCACTTACTTCTTCATTATTATATAACTTTGTTACTTCTTCTTCAGTCAAGGCTCTTTCATATAGCCTTGCTTCTTGTAATGTAATAGGAGCATTATATATATGGACTCCCGGATCAGGCTCAGCACCAATTGAAAATGGCATTGGTGATGTTTTCATTTGTGTTGGTGTATCCCAATGATAGCTTCCTATTAAAGATCCATTTAAATATAACTTTGCGTCAGTGTTATCAAATGTTGCTATCACTTCATATGGTTTATTTAATTCTATAATTCCAGTGTTGGGTATATCTTTATAACCTGTTCCGTCATGTATAACATATGCTATTTTTTTATTGCTCTGTATATAAAAAGTAGTTCCTGAATCTTGCGTATTTGTGATTATACGAGGCTCATTTATCATTTCGTTAAGAATAAAATTTACAACTATCGTAAAACCATTTGTAAATTCTTTATTTGCAAAACCTATATCGATGTAGTCATCTACTCCGTCAAACTTTAAACCATTATCAACTTTTGTTGGTCCAGATATTGGAACATGGTTTTTATTTTTAGATAAATCATAAGCTTTTGTTGTGTCTAATGTTACGGCATTGGCCCACTCTTTTTTGGTGTAATTATACCAATTGTTCTCTGTTGTTTTAATCCAACTTTCTTGTTTCTCATCATATATTACTGGTATCATGTTATCTAGTAATATTGGTGGATTGACACCTTTTTCTAATTCTTCTACAGCAACATTTATTCTAAATTTGTATGTCTCTGGCTCAATTATTAAACTTCCACCTTCTATATCTCCATAATCTCCAAAGTCACTTATTGCTTCCATTACCCAACTTCGTAAGCGATATGTGTTTGTTGGTGTTTGATTTAGTCTACTAAACTCTAAAGTGTCTTTATATAATAATCTTTGACTTTCTTTTTCATATGTTTCTAAATCACTTACTTTGGTTGTTTTTAATACTTCCTGTTCTTCATTATCTTCCATTTTGATTAAATTTACTTTTACTAAATCTTTACTTATCTTACTTTCTTCTATTTCTTCTAGGTAAATATTATACTCTATCACACTTGGTGTTTTATATTTACCCTCAACACTAAATTCAAAGTATGGTACTTCTTTTAAAGCTTCTTCATCACTTGTATAAGTCTTTTCTAAATTTATTTCATTTTTCTCTTTTAAATGCAACTCAAAAGGATTTGCCTGTAATTCATTTTCTTTATCCCCAGTTAGAATTATTTTATACAAGGCAAAACTTCCTCCGATTAGCAATACTAATAGTATTAATCCTCCGATTAGGAT
>CANQOV010000072.1 GCA_947625575.1 uncultured Bacilli bacterium
TAAAGCAATAATTGCAACAATCTTAGAACTCCTATCTTTTTCCATATAAACACCTCCTCTATGATATTTACATTATATCACTGTTTTACCCACATTGTTAAGAAAAAAAGATATGTAAGATTATTTTTTACAATATCTTTACATATCTTTAATTTTTTTGTAAATAAATTCGTAAGTTAGTTGACTTACTACTTGTCTTAAAGCCAGTAGGAATTAAGAACTTCGAAACATCATCATCAACATTTAAAGATACATATGCCCCACTATCATCTTTAGCTTTTACTCCAGTGATAGTATAAGACTGACCATTTAAATCGACCGAAACACTATATTTGGTATCAGAACTTAAGGAGAACGAATAAATATAGCTTCCATCTCCAGCAACAGTTACCGGTTTAACTGTTGGAGTACTAGTTTCTAAATCAGTAATAGTAACTGATGATGAATCAATTTTTAAATATTGTTCACTTGTATCTCTTAAATAAACATCAATATTATAAGTTTCTTTAGCAACACTTTCAGCTGCATAATTAAAGTAAAACTTAGGTCCTAAATATTTGGTACTTTTAATACCTTTTTCTAAATATAAGTAACCATCTTTATATATATCTTGTTCAACATCACTATCATTTTTAGTAGTTGCTTTAGTTAAAGGATATTCTTGATTATTAATTTTATAGACTACTTCATAATTAGTATCAGAATATACATTACTAAATACAGCATAACCACTTGTTATATTTTTTTCAGTTTCACTTTGAATAATAGGATCTCTAATAATAATACTTCCATCACTTAACGAACTATTATTTTTATCGTGACTATATACTTCTAGAGTATATTTATCTTTAGCTTCAAGTTTAATACTTTCATTAATTAAATGATCTATACTAGTAGATGATGTATCATCTATTATAGCGTAATCTTTTAAGTATATACTATAATTTTTATCAATTGGTAATGTCACTGAAGACTTTGTGCTACTATAAGCTTTACCATTTTCAAAAACAATATAATATTCAACATCAGTTAATGGAGCATCACCACTTGTAAATTCTAAATTAATATCAACATATTTATTTTTTAAAGTTAAAATTGATGCTAAATCGTGATATGAATAAATTAAATTTTCATATGAATTTTTAGATGATATTTGCTTCCATTGATTAAGGACTTCATTAAATGGATCTGGTTCAACCCACATTGTAATATTTTCTGGGATATCTTCACCTCTTGGTCTAGTAAATTCAGCAATGGATTCAATTTTTTTCTTATGTGTTTGAGCTATTCCTAATTCATATTCAATATTTTTAGCCATTGAATTTTTATAATAATTCATAACACTTACAATATCAGAATTAATAATTATTTTTTCTAAAGAATTTTTAGCTTTTTCGTGAGCAGTTTCATCATATTCTTCGCCAGTTATATAATTATCATACCAATAAGGTATTACATTTACCATTTCAACATTATTACTTTTAGCATATTGATAAGCACTTTCAATAGTATTAGCAAGTGTTTCAAAACTATTAATAACATCTAATTTATATTCTTCAAGAACATATGGTTCAACATCATATACGACACCTTTAATTTTAATATCATTACTATTATTATAATTAGCAACTAAATCTATAGATTTTTTATATTTATCAACATTATTATAATAAACTGTATCACCAGTTAAGACATACGTATCAATATTATTTTCTTTTAATTTAGAAACAATTTTTTGGGCTGTACCATCGGCAAAATCATTATCATTAAATGAATGATATACTGTATTAATTGACATTTTTTTCATATCAGCTATAACACTATCAATATTAGCATCATCAAATAAGAATTTATCCCAATTATATATAGAATATGAATCTTTTCGTAAAGCATTTTTAGCAGTTAAAGTTACATAACCATTCCAAATGCCATTTTCAACCTTACTTCCATCAGTATTTAGACTATCAAGCGTAACTGATTCATCTAACCAAAGCCTTATGCTATAACTTTTAGATTGCCCTCCATCTAAAATACCACTATCAATAATATAAGCATCACTCTTAGTATTATCTTTAACTAATTCTTGATTAGTAGCATATTTATCTAAAGTTTTAGGTGATATTGTATCAACTTGCATTTTAATATATTTATCATCTATTTGAGAAGTATTTTTTACTTCTAATTGAATTGTATAACTAGCATAACTATTACAATTATTTACAATAGTAAATTCATATGGAGTTAAGGATTCTCCTTCATCATCTTTTAGAGGAAAAGTATTTGGTAAATTAATACCATCTATACCAGTTTGATTAAAATCAATATTTAAACATCCTGTAGCAACTTCATTATAATTAGTTTGTTCTTTAGTTAATTGCCATAAAGCATAACTTGCCCCAATTACTAAAAAAAGTAAAACCCCTATTGAAATAATTAAATATCTTTTTTTATTATTCATTTTTATCACCATACAAATTAAGTATAGCATTTAGTAAAAATTCAATCAATTAGAACAATTTTTTTATATGTAAAGTAACAAACTATTTAATTAGTAATTTACCAGCTGTGATATTTTTTAAATTTTTATTAAAAAAGTCCCAAATATTTGCTTTTTCAACATCTTCTAAAACCGTAACATCAACTTC
>CANQOV010000073.1 GCA_947625575.1 uncultured Bacilli bacterium
TTTAGCTTATGAAAAAGTTACAAATGAAAAAGAATTAAGAGAAGAATTAAATAAAATTTTAACTGAAAGAAAACAAGTTGAAATTGATGATAAATATGTAAATGATGTTTTGGAAAAAGCTTCTGAAAATATGAAAGTAGATATTGATGAAGATATAATTCATGAAGAAGTTCATCGAATGATTCATCAATTTGAAGAACAATTAAAAATGCAAGGTTTAACTTTAGAACAATTTTATGAAATAAGAAAAATGAATGAAGAAGATTTACATAAAATGATGGAACCTGAAGCTTTAAAAAGAGTTAAACAACGTTTCTTATTAGAAGAAGTTGCTGAAAAAGAAAATATTGAAGTAACTGATGAAGAAGTTGAAAAAGATGCTGAAGATATGGCCAATAATTATGGAATAACTAAAGAAGAATTAATTAAAGCTTTTGGCGATAAAGAAGTATTAAGATATGATGCTAAGATGCGTAAGACATTAGAATTTTTAAAAAATAATTAATATGTAAAGAAGATGTAAAATATCTTCTTTTTTAATTGACAACTTAAGGGGGGGGGGTATGTTAGAATTTAATTATGATAGGAAGGACTGTAATATATGAAAGAGAAAAATAATAACAAAACATATGCATTTATTGTATTAGGAGTAATAGGAACAATAATATTAACTTTAGGAATAACATATGCCTATTGGAGATTAACGAAAGAACAAACAGGAGAAAACGTTGTTAATACTGATTGTTTTAATATTGAATTTACTGGAGAAAATGATATAACACTTGATAAATCATATCCATTAGAAGATGATGAATTAGAAAGCTTTTTAGGAAGTGCAACACCATATCATTTTACTATTACAAACAAGTGTAGTAGCTTAGCAAGTGCCACAATAAACTTAGAAAGTTTAAATGCTAGTCCTGATAAACAGTTAGATGATGAGTGGGTAGATGCAATTCTTTATGAAACAGATTATCATAAGAAATTAAATAAAAGTTTCAAATTAACAGGTAATCCCAATAATGATGCTAATAAAGTAATAAAAGATGCCATACATGCTTATAGTTTAAAAAACTTTACCTTAAAAGCTAATGAAGTAAAAGATTATTATTTATTATTATATATGGACCAAGAAACCCCATTAAGGGAAGATACTCAAAATGCTCATTGGAAAGGAAAAATAACCTTAAGTGCTGAATATAAATTTGACCAATTTGCTAATAGTGGGACATTAAGAGGAGTTTCTTCTTCCGATACAAATGGAATGTGGAATTACAAAGATAAATTAACTAAGATAGTAATAGAAACCAAGAAAAGTAAGAAAGAGGGAATAGATGGACAAAATGTATATGGACCATTTAATGAAAGCGTATATCCTAATTATGATGCTATTCAAAGTTATGTAGTATGTGAAGCAGAAGATACGAGTTGTATAGGATATTTACAAGGAGATGGAGGAATAAAATTAAATAATAGTAGTTCAAATTTATTTAAAGATTTTACAAATGTAACAGAAATAGAAGGAATAGAAAACCTAGATACCAGTAGTGTAACAACTATGAATTCTATGTTTCGAGGAATGAGTAATTTACAAGAATTAGATTTAAGTAGTTTTGATACAAATAGAGTAACTAATACGGAATATATGTTTTATGACTGTAGCCAATTACAAACTTTAATATTAGGAGACAATTTTGATACCAGTAATGTAACAAAAATGAGTTCTATGTTTAACGGAATGAGTAGCTTACAAAAATTAGATTTAAGTAGTTTTGATACAAGCAGTGTTGAAAATATGGATTATATGTTTAATAATATGAGCAGCTTAACAAGTTTAACTTTTGGAAATAATTTTAATGCAAGCAGTGTAACAAGTATGTATATGATGTTTGATGGTTGTAGCCAATTACAAACCTTAGATTTAAGTAGTTTTAATACAAGCAGTGTTAAAACTATGACTTGGATGTTTGGAAATATGAAAAATTTACGAACCTTAATATTAGGAGACAATTTTGATACCAGTAATGTAACAAAAATGGGTTCTATGTTTAACGGAATGAGTAGCTTACAAACATTAGATCTAAGTAGTTTTAATACCAGTAGTGTAACAGGTATGGCTTCTATGTTTTCTGGAATGAGTAGCTTACAAAAATTAGATTTAAGTAGTTTTGATACAAGCAGTGTAACAGATATGAAGCAGATGTTTTATAATTGTAGTCAATTACAAACTTTAACTTTTGGAAAAAATTTTGATACGAGTAGTGTAACAGATATGAGTGATATGTTTGGTAGTTGTAGCCAATTACAATTCTTAGATTTAAGTAATTTTAATACAAGCAGTGTAACAAATATGAATTCTATGTTTAGTAGAGATAATAATTTAGTAAAAATTACATATGGTCCAAATTTTATTCATAAAGATGAAGCTGATACAACTAATATGTTTAGTGGTTGCCCAGCCAATAGACCTGATGCAAATGTTCATTCATCTTGGGAAGGTGTAACCTTTTGATTAGAATAGTTTAGCTATTCTTTTTTTAATTGTAGATATGCATAAAAAAACTAGTTGTTCTAGTTTTTTTCTTTTAATTCTAAATAAATGTTTTCTTTAAAGTTGTGGTCTGTAATTATTTTTTCA
>CANQOV010000074.1 GCA_947625575.1 uncultured Bacilli bacterium
AAAGAAATTAAAGCCATAAATCAACAAATAAAGGAGCTGGGTTGGTATGAATAAAGATATTACATTGGAAGATTTAGGATATAAAAAAGCAATTGATGATAATAATATGCTTGTTTATGATATAAAACATTTTATTAGTGATACCGATAGAATAGTTTTTTATAAAGAATTAAAAGCTTTTGAAGTATATAGACAAAGTGATAGTCCTTTTGAATATCCAAGTCCACAAACTGTTAATATGCAAGAATTACAAGCAATATATAACAAATGTAAAGAATTAGGGTGGTTTGATGAATAAAGAATATATCAATAAAATTAGTGATAAAGAATTAAGAGAATATGTATCATTAGAAATGCAAAAAAATGTTAATTATTGTTGTAAATGTGGCAAACATACACCATTTAGAAATGAAAGAACAGGATTAGGAAAATATGATTGTGGTATATATACTAAATTATGTAATTTATGTAATGGTTGTTATGCAGAATTATTAGAATATTTAGAAATAGGAGATGTGTAGATGAATAAAGAAATAATTAATATTTTAAATGAATTATTGGAAATTCCACAGTCAACAAATGGAACACTTAATTTTTATGAAATAGAAAGTAATAAATTTGAAGCAATAATTATGTTAGTAAAAAAACAATTAGAAGATTTACAACACCAATTAGAAGAAAAGAAAAAGATTATTGATGAAAAAAATAAATGTTTATTAGAAATTGCAAAAGAAGAAATTAATTTTATTAAATATTTAAAATCAAAAGGTATGAATTTTGATAACGAAAGTTGGATAAAAGAGTTAGAAGAAATATTAGAAAGAGGTAAAAATGAAAAAGAAAACTAAATTATATACTTGTAAGGTATGTGGAGAGCAATTTGAATTATTAAAAGAAAATAAATATATAGGTGTGGAAAGCAACGGTGTCTCGGCAGCTTTTAATGGCACAAAATATTTTGATTGTTTTGATTGCCCTAAATGTGGTTGTCAGAATTTTGTTAATGTTAGGTTGGCGAAAAAAGAAAAATGAAATTAGAAAAAGAAGTTTATATCGGAAATGTATATTATACTGAATGTCTTGATAAAAAGTATCATTTAAATTTTAACTGTATAGTTTACAATTGCTTAGATGAAAAAGAAAAGGAAATATTTAATAAATTACAAGAAAAAACAAAAATAAAACTAACTTTAGAAGTAGAAGAACCAATACTAGATGAAGAAGAAAGAAAATATTTAAGTGGTGTTATTAAACCTTTTAGAGATAGGATTAAGTCTATTAGAAAAAGTAGTTTTTCAACTGGCAGAGAATTTTTACGCATGGAAACAAAAGATGATGACATGATGGATATGTTTCCATTTGAACCAAATGAAATGTACAAAAACATGGAACTAAATAAAGAATATAATCTGGAGGACTTACAATTATGAAATTAGAAGTAGGAATGTATGTTAGAAATAAAGACGGTATTATAGATAAAGTAATATTAAATTATAATGGGAAATGCGCTAGTCCAAATTGTAATTGTAAACATGTTAGTTGTGAAAAAGATTATTATGATGAAGAAAATATTATAAAAGCGGGTCATAATATTATAGATTTAATAGAAGTCGGAGATTATGTTAATGGTTGTAAAGTTATTAAAGTAAATTTAGAACTACCATTAAAATATGTAAAATGCATAAATGATAATTCTTTTAAAGAAAGTGAAATTAAAACAATTTTAACAAAGGAACAATTTGAAAATAATTGTTATAAGATAGGAGAATAATTATGAAAGCAAAATACAAAAATTATACAATTGTCCAAGCTAGTAATAATCATATTGCAATTTTTAAAGATAATGAGCAAATTTTTCATTCCTCATTTGACAAAAAATTAAACTATGAACAATTATTAGAATATTTGGTGTTATCATTAAAATTTTTTGATGAGATAGGAGATTAGATATGGAAAAAACTATTGGAATTGATTATGAAAAAGAATATTTAAGATTGTCTATAGAAAATAGTAATTTAAAAAATAAAACTGAAGAACTAAAAGAGACTATATTAGCAATGGCAAAAACATATATTACGATAAATGAATTAAATGATATTATCAGAAGTATTGATGTAGAATTAAAAGCACTTAATAAAAGGAGATGAATAAGATGAATGATTGTGAATTAATTATTAAGATGTCAGGTGAAGAAATAGAAAGAATAAAAGAATTACTAGTCAAAGATAAAAGAGTAAGACATTATTTATTAAAAATATTCGATAATGAGGAATTAGATGTAGTCGAATATAAAGAATATGAAAAGTTACAACAACGAATTAATGAAGCAATAAAATTATTAGACAATTATCAAAATAATTTATATTCAAGAGAAACTAGAAAAACTTTAGATGATGATATTGAATGGGCATTATCAATTTTACAAGGCAAGGAAGTGGAAAATTAGGGTTTTGGTTAGAAAGGAGAGAAGATGGATGTAGTAGAAGAAGTAAAAGAAGTAATAGCAAAGCTAGATGAAATCGATAATTATGCAGATAGTTTAGCGGATCAGTTAAGCAATTATGATAGTAAAGAACAAGATTTACTTCATTATATAGAAGAAAATAAAATAAATGTTTTATGGTGT
>CANQOV010000075.1 GCA_947625575.1 uncultured Bacilli bacterium
ATTTATGGTGTCTATTTTTTGAACTGCTTGTAGGGCTTTTTCACCTAGTGTTTCCATTGCTGATAGCACTTTATTTAATTGTGTTGTTGTCGTTTGTTTTATTTTATTTATATTACTTTTATCTATTGTTTTTTTTATTGACATTGTTTGCCTCCTTGTATAATATTTTTAAATAAATTTGAAGTTATAACTAATTATTATCAAAATATTTTTTTTTAAAATTATTAACACAAAATGAGTAAATAGTATTAAATTTAAGTAAAATATAAGAAATCAGCTACACTTCGTTCTCCTTCTTTATCTGTTGGATCATTAATTACTTCACCATCTAACACTAAAGTTACACTTCCTCCTTGATCCATACTTTTGGCATAAGTACATCCCATGTCATATAGGTAATCTCTTGCCCCCCTATTTGTTGTCTCACCTATTAAAACGTAATATTCTCCAGGTTCTTTCATTGCTATTATTGTACTATTATATTCTTTATCTTCATCTATTCTTGGTTGGGATATGTAATCTTTTTCACCATTCCATATTAAACGGGAATCTAAACTTGCAAAAGAATAGGTAACACCTTGTTCTATAAGTTCTGAAGCTGTTGTTCCAGGATTTGGTGTAAATAAACGACCATTTTTATCTAGGCAAATTTCCATTCCTTCAGATACTCCTTCTTGCATTATTTTTCCATTGACGATTGCTATATGATTAGTGTTTCTTAGATTTTGTGTTCCTATTCCATCAATGAAATGACTACCATTAATCATTAATGTTGCATGTTTTCTTTTTGCTGCATCACTAGTTTTTTCGACACCAGTAGCATATTCGCCATTTGCTGGTTCTCCATTTATTTGAGTTGGGTCTTCAATAATAATATGTGTTAAAATACAAGGTCTTCCTTCTACTGTTACATCTTTCATTGTTATAAAATCTTTATCATTTATTTTTACTCTAAAAGATTCATTTATTTCTTTTTGATTTTCTTTTATTGCTTTGGCAATTTTACTATTTGGTGATATGTTATCTATATTAATATCTGTTTTACGATTATGAACTTTAGGAGGTGGACTATTAGGTATCTTTATTACTTGTCCAACATTTATATTATTTGGGTCCGCTATATTATTATAATCTATTAATTCTTGATATGTTAAATTATATTTTTGAGCTATTTGACTTAAAGTTTCGCCTGATTCTACTATATGCTCTTTATTGAAATTTATGGTATCAATTTCTGAAGTAGGGGTAAATGCATTTTCTCCAATATTTTCTTTTATTGATACTATCTTGTTAATATTAGTCGTTGTTGTTGGTGTGATTTTATTTATGTTACTTACATCAATTGTTTTTTTTATTGCCATTATTTGCCTCCCTATAATTAATATCCTGTAAATGAGAAATGCATAGGATCACAGCTACTATTCCAATCTCCACCCCAATAAAATCCATATTTAGCAAATATTTCAATTATATCCTCGTTAACTACATATTCTGAACCATCATTGTCAGTTAAAGCATCTCTTGGTCCTGTTTGAGGGTTATGGACTGCATTAATATCAATTGCTCCTCCATAGGCATGATCTGAAAGTCTTCCACTTCCTGTAGGTCGATATTCATAGCCTTCTACTTCATAATTTCCTTGTCCTCCATCTAGTTCTTGTGCAAATTCAATTGGATACTTTTTATCAGCTATTTCTTGAAAGATAGCTTGTACTTGATTAGCTAGTTTTTGATTTACTACAAGACTTCGTTCAGTTAATGTGTCTCCATTCCATATTGGAATAGTTATTGTGGTCATTTTTTTAGCTATTTCTGATTCTGGTGGAGGATTATCTAACGAATATCCATCAGTTAAATAAGCTATTCTTTTATCTCTTTCTCCTTCGGTATTATCTATGTGGTCATGAGTTTGAATTTGATAATTTTCCATGTTATTTTCGAGAACACTAGTTTGTATTTGACTTATTATACTTGCAACTTTAATTGTAGTATTAGAAAAAATTTCACTTAATTGTTTTTCAATATTTTTAATAATTTCTTGATAATTTGATACATTATCTATTTCTTTTGCAATATTTGTAGCAAAGGATTTTATAAGTTCGTTTAAATTTTTTGCTCCCGTTTTTATTGCATTTGAAAGATTATTTATTTCATTATTTATTTTATATTCTTTTAATTTTTTTAAATTATTATCTACTTCATTTTGAATTTGGGTTATTATTTTTTTCATTTCATCTGTTGTTACATCTATTTTATCTTCAATCCCATCTCTAATTTTTATATACATATTGTTTAATAATTCTATTGATTTGTTTGGTTGGTCATTAATTTTTTGAGCTATTTCAGCGGCAAATTTAGTTATTAATTCATTAATATTTTGAGCTCCTGTAGTTATGATATTTGCAATAAATTTATTAGTTTGGTCTTGAATTTCTTTTTCTCTTAATGTTGATAAATTAGTAATTATTTGCTTGTTTATTTGGCTTATCATTTCTTCTGCTTCTTCAATTGGAATATTTATTCCTTTTCCTACTTCTTC